>NZ_JBFAET010000064.1:0-44205 GCF_040642095.1 Streptomyces sp. NPDC020362 | reverse complement strand
TTGCGGGTGCGGCGCGGCTTGGTCGCCGGGGCGGCCTCGTCCGTGCCCTCGGCCGTTGCGACCGCTGCTTCGGCGGCCGGCTCGGCCGTCTTGCGGGTGCGGCGGCGCGGCTTGGCCTCGGCAGCTTCCACGGTGGCCTCGGCGGCCTCCGCCGTGTCCGCGACAGGCGCTGCGGCTGCGGTCTTGCGGGTGCGGCGCGGCTTGGTCGCCGGGGCGGCCTCGTCCGTGCCCTCGGCCGTTGCGACCGCTGCTTCGGCGGCCGGCTCGGCCGTCTTGCGCGTGCGGCGACGCGGCTTCGGCTCGGCCGCCTCCGCGGCGACAGCGGGCTCGGCGGCCACCGGCGCGGCCTCGACCACCGCGGTCGCCTCGGCCGGAGCCACCGGCGCCTCGGTGTGCGTCACCGGAACCTCGGCCGTCTCAGCCGACTTCCGCGTGCGACGGCGGCGCGGCTTCTCCGGGGTCTCCGGCGTGGCGTCGGTGCTCTCCACCGTGTCCACGGCCGCCTCGGCGGCCGCGGTCGTGGCAGCGGCCGCAGGCACCTGAGCCGGGGCTCCGGCGCGCGTCCGGCGACGGCGGCGCGGGGTGCGGGTCGCCGCGGACTCCTCCGCGGTGCCGGACTCGGCCGCCGGTGCCTCGGCGGTCGTGGCGGTCGTGGCGGGAGAGGCGTCCAACAGCGCACCGCTGCGCGTGCGGCGGCGACGGCGCGGCGTGCGCGCCGAGCGCTCCCGCTCGGCCAGCGGGCTGCCGGCGGACTCGGCACGGCCACCGCGGCCGTCCCGGCCACCGCGACCGCGCGCACCGCGGCCACCGGTCTCGCCCAGGTCCTCCAGCTCCTCCGCGTCGAGCCCGGCGCGGGTGCGCTCCGAGCGCGGCAGGGTGCCCTTGGTGCCCTTGGGGATGCCGAGGTCCGAGAACAGGTGCGGAGAGCTGGAGTACGTCTCCACCGGGTCGTTGAAGTCCAGCTCCAGCGCCTTGTTGATCAGCTGCCAGCGCGGGATGTCGTCCCAGTCGACGAACGTGATGGCCGTGCCCTTCGCGCCCGCGCGGCCCGTACGGCCGACGCGGTGCAGGTACGTCTTCTCGTCCTCGGGGGACTGGTAGTTGATGACGTGGGTCACGCCCTCGACGTCGATGCCGCGCGCGGCGACGTCGGTGCAGACGAGGACGTCGACCTTGCCGTTGCGGAAGGCGCGCAGAGCCTGCTCGCGCGCGCCCTGGCCGAGGTCGCCGTGGACCGCGCCGGAGGCGAAGCCGCGGCGCTGCAGCTGCTCGGCGATGTCGGCGGCCGTCCGCTTCGTACGGCAGAAGATCATCGCGAGCCCGCGGCCGTCGGCCTGCAGGATGCGGGCCACCATCTCCGGCTTGTCCAGGGAGTGGGCGCGGTAGACGAACTGCTTGATGTTCGCGACCGTCGCGCCCTGGTCGTCCGGCGCGGTGGCGCGGATGTGGGTGGGCTGCGACATGTAGCGGCGAGCGAGGCCGATGACCGCGCCCGGCATGGTCGCCGAGAACAGCATGGTCTGGCGCTTGGCCGGCAGCATGTTGATGATCTTCTCGACGTCGGGCAGGAAGCCCAGGTCGAGCATCTCGTCGGCCTCGTCGAGAACCAGGCACTTGACGTGCTTGAGGTTCAGCTTCTTCTGGCCCGCGAGGTCGAGCAGGCGGCCCGGGGTGCCGACGACCACGTCGACGCCCTTCTTCAGGGCCTCGACCTGGGGCTCGTAGGCCCGGCCGCCGTAGATCGCCACGACGCGCACATTACGGACCTTGCCGGCGGTCAGCAGATCGTTGGTCACCTGCGTGCACAGCTCGCGCGTGGGGACGACGACGAGCGCCTGCGGGGCGTCCGTGAGGGCCTCGGGCCGCGCGCGGCCCGCCTCCACGTCGGCGGGGACGGTCACGCGTTCGAGGAGCGGGAGGCCGAAGCCCAGCGTCTTGCCGGTGCCGGTCTTGGCCTGGCCGATGACGTCCGTGCCGGAAAGGGCGACGGGAAGCGTCATCTCCTGGATGGGGAAGGGAGTGGTGATGCCGACGGCGTCCAGGGCCTCGGCGGTCTCGGGAAGGATTCCGAGTTCACGAAACGTCGTAGTCAGGGTTATGCCTCTTCTGTGTGCGCGGCGCGAGGCGAGCGCGGGGGGTCATGTCTGACCGTGCCGGGGACGTCGGCTGCCGTACGGACGAACCACTGGGGCAAGCCGTAAGACACGGGACCTCTGCCGACGCTCTAGCGCTCGTACCGCTGAGGGTGTCCCTCCGGTCGTCGTACGTACTGAGTCGTACGGCCAGGGAGGGCTGTCGGGTCGGAGCCGATCGGGCCACCGACCGGGCATCCTCATGCGTGCGCCCTGTCGGGATACGTCGTTCAACCACGACGCACTCAGCAGGCGCATTACCACCATACCCCGGATTCACGCACATGCGATGGCCGATTTGGTCACGTAGTCGTGGTCACAGTGGCTGACCAGGGGCTTCCGAGGCACGGCAAGCGGGCTATTGTGCGCCTCATGACTAGCTCTGACAAGCCTGAGAACGCGTCCGCCGCCTCCGCCGGACCCACCGGTGTCGCCGCCCAGGACTGGGCGAAGGCCTCCGCCGACCCGCAGTACCGTGCCGCGGTCGTGGACCTGCTCGGAGCCCTCGCGTACGGGGAGCTGGCGGCGTTCGAGCGGCTCGCGGAGGACGCCAAGCTGGCGCCCACCCTCGCGGACAAGGCGGAGCTGGCGAAGATGGCCTCGGCCGAGTTCCACCACTTCGAGCGGCTGCGGGACCGGCTGACCGAGATCGGCGAGGAGCCGACCGCGGCGATGGAGCCGTTCGTCGCGGCCCTGGACGGCTTCCACCGGCAGACCGCGCCCTCGGACTGGCTGGAGGGCCTGGTCAAGGCGTACGTCGGCGATTCGATCGCCAGTGACTTCTACCGGGAGGTCGCGGCCCGGCTGGACTCCGACACGCGCGAGCTGGTCCTCGCCGTCCTCGACGACACCGGGCATGCCGGTTTCGCGGTGGAGAAGGTGCGTGCGGCCATCGACGCCGACCCCCGCGTCGGCGGGCGGCTGGCGCTGTGGGCGCGGCGTCTGATGGGGGAGGCGCTGTCGCAGTCGCAGCGGGTTGTTGCCGACAGGGATGCGCTGTCGACGATGCTCGTGGGTGGGGTGGCCGACGGGTTCGATCTTGCTGAGGTCGGCCGGATGTTCTCGCGGATCACTGAGGCGCACACCAAGCGGATGGCTGCGCTGGGCCTTGCGGCCTGAGAGCCGTTGCGCCGCCTTGGGGGTGGCTCCGGCTGCCGACGCGGCTGCGGGTTCGTCGTGGCTGGTCGCGCAGTTCCCCGCGCCCCCTTGGCGGCTGCGCCGCCTTTGCGTGGTTCCCCGCGCTCCTGGCGGCCGCGCCGCCCTCGCGTAGTTCCCCGGGCTCCCTCTATTTGCTACGCCGTGGCTGATCGTCGGCGGAGGCGGCCTGCCGGGCGGAGGAGGAGGGAGAGGGAGGCGGCCGAGACGATCGCGGCGCCGAGGAGGCTCAGCAGGATGCTGCCGGGGCCCAGGGCGCTGTGGGTGACGAAGTCGCCGAAGAGGGCTCCGGCGACGCCCGTCGAGAAGACGAGGGGGCGGGTGGGCAGGCGGTGCGCGAACCGGTGCGTAGCCGCCCAGGCAAGGATCAGGCCGAGCAAGGCGGATCCGATTGCTTCCAGGATCATGTCGGGGTCCCTCCCACGGCCGGCCCGTGCTTCACGGTCGTAGCCGGTCATACCCGTGACCTGCGGATTGCAATCATCACCTGTGGACGACCTGTGCTCCATCTGTGCGCATGCTGCACACGCAGAGGGCCCGGCGGCACAGTGCCACCGGGCCCCTCTGCGACTCGGACCTACAGCGTGCCGAAGCCCACCTTGCGGACGGTCGGCTCGCCGATCTCCACATACGCCAGGCGGTCCGCCGGAACGAGGATCCTGCGGCCCTTCTCGTCCTGGAGGCTCAGTAGCTGCGTCTTCCCGGCCAGCGCCTCCGCCACCTGGCGCTCCACCTCTTCGACGCTCTGACCGCTCTCCAGAACGATCTCGCGGGGCGCGTACTGCACGCCGATCTTGACCTCCACGGCTTTGTCCCTCCGACGGTCAGTGATGTGCGCGATCTTCCGCGCCGTACGCAGCACACATTAGCCCGGAGAGGGGACGTACATGCTGCGGGCCGGAACGCCAACAGCGAACACCACGGGGGAACAAACGGCCGTCAGTGGGGTTCGCTGCCGTGCAGCGGGAAACCGGCGATGCCCCGCCAGGCCAGCGAGGTCAGCAGCTGCACCGCCTGGTCGCGCGGCACGCTGCGGTCGCTGTGCAGCCAGGAACGGGCGACCACCTGGGCCAGGCCGCCGAGGCCGGAGGCGAGCAGCATCGACTCGGCGCGCGAGAGGCCCGTGTCCTCGGCGATGACCTCGCAGATCGCCTCGGCGCAGTCGTTGGTGACCTTGTCGACGCGCTCGCGCACCGCGGGCTCGTTCGTCAGGTCCGACTCGAAGACCAGGCGGAAGGCGCCGCCGTCGTCCTCGACGTACGCGAAATAGGCGTCCATGGTCGCCCGCACGCGCTGCTTGTTGTCGGTCGTCGAGGCGAGCGCACCCCGCACGGCCTGGATCAGCGACTCGCAGTGCTGGTCCAGCAGCGCGAGGTAGAGGTCGAGCTTGCCGGGGAAGTGCTGATAGAGCACCGGCTTGCTGACACCGGCCCGCTCGGCGATGTCGTCCATAGCCGCTGCGTGATAGCCCTGCGCGACGAAGACCTCCTGGGCGGCGCCCAGCAGCTGGTTCCGTCGGGCTCGGCGTGGCAGACGGGTGCCACGTGGGCGTGCCGCCTCAGTTTGCTCGATGGCTGTCACGCCGCCTCCCAAAGTCGTCCACATGCGGTGTCGGCCGCGCGGCCATCGTACTTTTCGGTAACCGTGGTGTGCGCGGTGCGAGCGCAGAATTTCACGTACCGGACGGCGACGAAAGCCGCGAAGCCCGTCTTGCGCGTCCGGAGCAGCGGCCGGGCGGGTGTCCGTGCGGCCCCGTGAGGTCCTGCGGGGTCAGCGATAGTCGTCCTCGTCGAGTGAGACCACGCGCGCCTGTTCGATGAGATCGGCCTCGTTCCCGCGGTCCGGATCCACTCCCGTCAGGGGGTCGTCGTGATCCGGCGTGATGTCTGCATGCTGCTCGACGCTGTCGCCCTCGGGGGCCTCGACGTCGATCTCCGGGATGTCGTCGACTGCCAGATCCTCGATCACGTCCGGCTCGATGGGGTCATAGGCCATGGTGGGCTCCCTTCCTACGAACGTCCCCGGAAGCAGCAGGGGCCACATACGGGTGCCCTCGGTACGAGCCTAGGAGACACCAGATCCGGACGCCATGCCGTGGACGCCTGTTCGCCGTGCGGTCCGAGCCTGCGACTCGGCCGTGCGGTGTCGGTGGTGCGGATGTCGGCCGTGCGATGTGGGGGATGCGGATGTCGGCCGTGCGATGTGGGGGATGAGGATGCCGGCCGTGCGATGTGGGGGATGAGGACGTCGGCCGTGCGATGTCGGCGATGCGGATGCCGGCCGTGCGATGTCGGCTGTGCGGATGTCGGCTGTGCGATGCGGGCCCTGCGAAACCTGCGGTGCGGATGCGGGCCCTGCGAAACCTGCGGTGCGGATGCGGGCCCTGCGAAACCTGCGGTGCGGATGCCGGCCGTGCGGTCCGCCGTCCGGCATGCGACACGTCGTGCCCCTCCTGTGACCGCGAACACATGAACCACAGCGTGATCGTCTCGTAACATTGCCGCATGTCTTCGACCGAGTCACCCTCCGTGCCGGCCGCAAGTGTGCTTCCACGGGTGGCGCCCGTCCGGGTCGGCGAGGGCGAGCGGCTGCGGTCGGTGGGGCTGCCGGGGGTCACCCTGTCGATCCGCTCGCGCCGCCCCGCGCGCGAGGGCCTGCCGTCCGCGCTCTACGTCCACGGGCTCGGCGGTTCCTCCCAGAACTGGTCGGCCCTGATGGCGGAAGTGGACGGCCTCGTCGACAGCGAGGCGGTCGATCTGCCCGGCTTCGGCGACTCCCCGCCACCGGACGACGGCGACTACTCCGTCACCGGCCACGCGCGCGCGGTCATCCGCTACCTCGACGCCGCCGAGCGCGGTCCGGTCCATCTCTTCGGCAACTCCCTCGGCGGAGCGGTCGCCACGCGCGTCGCCGCCGTGCGCCCCGACCTCGTCCGGACGCTCACGCTGGTCTCGCCCGCCCTGCCGGAGCTGCGCGTGCAGCGGACCGCGGTGCCGACGGCGCTGCTGGGTGTACCCGGCATCGCCGCACTGTTCAACCGGCTCACCAAGGAGTGGACGGCCGAGCAGCGGGTGGGCGGCGTGATGGCCCTGTGCTACGGCGATCCCGGGCGGGTCTCGCCCGAGGCCTTCCGGCATGCCGTGGAGGAATTGGAACGGCGGCTGCAACTGCCCTACTTCTGGGACGCGATGGCGCGTTCGGCGCGCGGGATCGTCGACGCCTACACCCTCGGCGGCCAGCACGGGCTGTGGCGCCAGGCCGAGCGTGTGCTCGCACCCACTCTGCTGATCTACGGCGGCCGTGACCAGCTGGTCGGCTTCCGCATGGCCCGCAAGGCCGCGCGCTCCTTCCGCGACTCCCGCCTGCTGACCCTGCCGGAGGCGGGGCACGTGGCGATGATGGAGTACCCGGAGGTGGTCGCCGAGGCGTTCCGGGAACTTCTCGCGGACGCAGGGGAGTTGAGCGGGCCGAGTGGTTCGGGCATGGGCGGGTGCCGGGGTGGCGGTGAGGCCGCGCCCCCGGGTGCCGGTCCGGCCGGGAGCGGCGGCGTCGCCGCCACGGGCGCAGGGAGCTGAGGGCACTGGGACGCCACAGCCGCCGCGGACCAGCACCCAAGAGCGGATCCGCGGACATAACCGCACAGCGAGACGAACGGGGTCCGGCCTCCGACAGGCCCGGCCCGCCCGATGCCCCCGGCATGCCCGGTGCGGCCCAGCGGCCCGTCCTGCCGGGCCAGCGCCAGGCGCCGGGAAGCGGTCCCCACGCCTACGGGCCGCCGCGCACCGCGCAGGGCGCGCCCGGGTTCCCGCCGGGCACCCCCGCCCACGGCGTGCCCCGTTTTCCCGACGGGACGCCGGGTCATGGGGTGCCCCGTTTCCCCGACGGCACGCCGGCCCACGGTGTACCGCGGCTTCCCGACGGCACACCCGCACGGGGGGTACCGCGGCTTTCCGACGGCACACCCGCGCAGGGGGTACCCCGTTTCCCCAACGGCGCGCCCGCTCATGGGGTGCCCCGTTTCCCCGACGGCACGCCCGCTCATGGCGTGCCCGGGCTTCCCGACGGCACGCCCGCGCGGGGTGGGCCGGGGCCGGCCGGTGGTGCTCCGCCGGCTCGGGGCGGGCACCCCGAGCAGCGTGAAGGCGGGGGCGGTTGGGGCGAGTTCGCGGGGCCGGCCGGTGGCGGGGCCGCCTCCGCGGTGAGGCAGGGTGCGGGCGGGCCCGGTGTCACCCTTCCGCGGCAGCGACAAGGGCAGGGGCAGGCGCAGCGGCAGGGCCGGGCCGGTGGCCCCCGGCAGGACTACCTCGATGCCTTCGGCGAGGACGTCGACGTCTTCGCGCCCCGTGCCGGCGGCGGGCTCTCCGAGACGCAGGAGTCGCACAGCCCCGGTACGGACACGGCTGCCGCCGGTGCCGGCCCGGGTGACGGCGACGGTGCGCCGCCCACCGGTGTGCCCGCGCAGCGCTCGGGCGGTAAGGGGCGGGCCTTCACGGGCATCGCGGCCGCTGCCGTGACCACCGTGCTCGCCGTCGTCGTCGCCGGGCAGGTCGCCGACCGGGACGGCACGGGCACACGGTCCCAGTCCGCCACCGACCAGGCGCGTGACGCCCGTGGGCACGGGCAGACGACACCCTCGGCCGCGCCGAGCGTGGTGACGCTGACGTACGAGCAGAAGATGGACCGGAAGTACCCGCTCAGTGCGAAGCTGAAGGGCTCGGGGAAGTTCGAGGCCGTCCCGGGCTTCGACAAGGCACCCGGCAAGGGGCGGAAGTACACCTACCGAGTGGACGTGGAGCAGGGACTCGGCCTGGACGGCGAGCTGTTCGCCGAAGCCGTGCAGAAGACGCTCAACGACAACCGCAGCTGGGCCCACGGCGGTGCCCGTACCTTCGAGCGGATCTCCTCCGGCAAGCCCGACTTCGTGATCACGCTCGCCAGCCCCGGCACCACCGCCGCGTGGTGCGCCAAGTCCCAGCTGGACACCGCGGAGGAAAACGTCTCCTGCGACTCGGCGTCCACCGAGCGCGTGATGATCAACGCCTACCGGTGGGCGCAGGGCAGCAAGACATACGGCGACAAGATGTATGCCTACCGCCAGATGCTCATCAACCACGAGGTCGGTCACCGGCTCGGCCACGGCCATGTGTCGTGTCAGAAAGACGGCGAACTCGCTCCGGTCATGCAGCAGCAGACCAAGTTCCTCGACCACGACGGAATCCACTGCCTGCCCAACCCCTGGCCCTATCCCAGGAGTTGACCGCTACCACTGACGTCACATTGACATGAGTCGATGGTTCGATCATATTTTTGCGCATGTGGTCTAGTCATGCCGTCTCCTGCAGCGCCGCCATCGAGCTGGCGCTGATCGGCGTGACCGCTCTCTGCGTGGCCGACATCGACTGTCGCTGACGCCGCCTCCTGGCGTTCGCGTCGCGATTTTCTGCTCCTCCTCCCGTCCGTGACCGTGTCGCGGATTTTTCGACGACCCGACGCCGGGGCCGACGTCTGCCCGCAGCCGTCTCACTCCTCGTCCACAAGTCTCACTGTTCGAGATTCCTCGATCCGTTTCCCCGAGAGGTCGTCATTCCGATGCGTCAACCGTCCGTGAACAGCGCCCGCGTGGCGACCGTTTCGCTTGCCCTGGTCGTGGCAGCGGGCGCCGCCGCCTGCGGCCCGAAGGACAACGATGCCAAGGGCGCCGGTGGCGACTCCGCGCCGCACAAGGGCGGCACGCTCACGGTCCTGAACTCCGAGCCGCAGCAGGACTTCGACCCCGCCCGCCTCTACACCTCCGGCGGCGGCAACGTCCCCTCGCTCGTGTTCCGCACGCTCACCACGCGCAACCGGGAGAACGGCGCGGCCGGCGCCAAGGTCGTCCCGGACCTGGCCACCGACACCGGGCGCCCCAGCAAGGGCGCGACCGTGTGGACGTACACCCTGAAGAAGGGCCTCACGTACGAGGACGGCACCCCGATCACCTCGGCGGACATCAAGTACGGCATCGAGCGCTCCTTCGCCCCCGAGCTGTCCGGCGGCGCACCCTACCTGCGCGACTGGCTGGCCGGCGCGGCCGACTACCAGGGCCCCTACAAGGACAAGAAGGGCCTGTCGGCGATCGAGACGCCCGACGCGCGGACCATCGTCTTCCACCTGAACAAGCCCGAGGGCGAGTTCCCGTTCCTCGCCACGCAGACGCAGTTCACCCCGGTCCCGAAGAGCAAGGACACGGGCACCAGGTACGAGGAGCACCCGGTCTCGTCCGGCCCCTACAAGGTCGTCAAGAACGAGAACGACGGTGAGCACCTCGTCCTGGAGCGCAATCCGCACTGGTCCACGGCCGTCGACGCCGAGCGCAAGGCCTACCCGGACACCATCGACGTGCGCTCGGGGCTCGACTCGTCCGTGATCAACCAGCGGCTGTCGGCGTCTCGGGGTGCGGACGCGGCCGCCGTCACGACGGACACCAACCTCGGCCCGGCCGAACTCGCCAAGGCCACCAGTGACAAGGAACTGGCCGCGCGGGTGGGCACCGGGCACTTCGGCTACACCAACTACCTCGCCTTCAACCCGAAGGTGAAGCCGTTCGACAACCCCAAGGTGCGGCAGGCGATCTCGTACGCCATCGACCGCTCGTCCGTGGTCAACGCGGCCGGCGGTTCGGCACTCGCCGAGCCCGCCACCACCTTCCTGCCCGACCAGAAGTCCTTCGGCCACACGCCCTACGACCCCTTCCCGGCGGGGAAGACGGGCAACGCGGCCAAGGCCCGGGAACTGCTCGCCCAGGCCGGCCACAAGAGCGGGCTGACCATCACGCTCACGCACTCCAACGACAAGAACTTCGAGACCGGCCCGGAGATCGCCACCGCCGTCCAGGACGCCCTGAAGAAGGCCGGCATCACGGTCAGGCTCCAGGGCCTGGAGGACAACGACTACCGGGACAAGATCCACAGCGTGAAGAGCGAGCCCGGCCTCTTCCTCGCCCACTGGGGAGCGGACTGGCCCTCCGGCGGTCCCTTCCTCGCCCCGATCTTCGACGGCCGGCAGATCGTCGAGGACGGCGCGAACTTCAACACGGGCCTGCTGAACGACAAGTCCGTCAACGACGAGATCGACGCGATCAACAAGCTGACCGACCTCGACGCCGCCGCCCGGCGGTGGGGTGCCCTGGACAAGAAGATCGGCGAGCAGGCCCTCGTCGTGCCGCTGTTCCACCCGGTCTACAAGCGCCTGTACGGCTCGGACGTCAGGAACATCGTCATCAGCGACTGGACCGGCGTCCTGGACATCTCCCAGGCAGCGGTGAAGTAGAGCCGTGAGCGAGGCACTTGTCGCCTCCCGGGGGCCCGGGACGGACACACCCGTCCCGGGGGCTTCGGGGGCCCGTCAGTTCTGGCGGCGGCTGCGCGCGCAGCGCGCCGCCCTGGTCGGCGCGGCCGTCGTCGCGCTGCTCGTCCTGGCCGCGCTCGCCGCGCCGCTGCTCACCGCCCTGGAGGGCCAGGACCCGACCACCTACCACCCCTCCCTGATCGACTCCGCGCGAGGGGGCGTGCCCGTCGGCCCGTTCGGCGGCATCGGCGCCGACCACTGGCTGGGCGTCGAACCGCAGACCGGGCGGGACCTGTTCGCGCGGCTGGTGTACGGGGCCCGGGTCTCCCTGGCGGTCGCGCTCGCGGCCACCGTGCTGCAGGTCGTCATCGGAGTCGCGGCCGGTGTGGCCTCCGCGCTCGGCACCGGATGGGTCGATCAACTCCTCAGCCGCCTCACGGACATCATCGTGGCACTGCCACTGATGATCATGTCCCTGGCGCTGCTGGCGATCGTGCCGTCGAGCTTCCCGCGGCCCATCCTGGTCAGCCTGGTCATCGGCCTGATCGCCTGGGGCAACATCGCCAAGATCGTGCGTGCGCAGACCCTCACCCTCAAGGGGCTCGACCACGTCTCCGCCGCCCGGCTGAGCGGCTGGCGCGGCCTGCAGATCGCCCGGCGCGAGCTGCTGCCCGGCCTGGCCGCCCCCGTCATCACCTACGCCGCGCTGCTGGTGCCCACGAACATCTCCGCCGAGGCGGCCCTGTCCTTCCTCGGCGTCGGCGTGAAGCCGCCGACACCCTCGTGGGGGCAGATGCTCACCGCCGCCGACGTCTGGTACCAGGCGGCCCCGCAGTACCTGCTGCTGCCGGCCGGGGCCCTGTTCGTCACCGTCCTCGCCCTCACCGTCCTCGGCGACGGTGTGCGCACCGCGCTCGACCCGCGCGCGGCCTCCCGTCTGCGGGTCGGCACCGGCCGCAGGAACGAGGGCAGGGCCGCCAAGCGGGTCGGCACCGGCCGCGGGAGCGAGGGCAGGGCCGCCAAGCGTGCGGGCACCGGCCGCGGGAACGAGGGCAAGGCCGCCAAGGGGGAGACCTCATGAGCGGCTTCGGAGGATTCCTGCTGCGCCGGGCCGTGGGCGCGGCGGTCACCCTGCTCGTCCTCTCGGTGCTCATCTACGTCGTCTTCTACGCCACTCCCGGTAACGTCGCCCAGATCACCTGCGGCCCGCGCTGCTCACCGGAACAGGTGCACCAGGTCGCCCAGCAGCTGAAGCTCGACGACCCGCTCTACCTGCGCTACTGGCACTTCCTGGAGGGCATCTTCGCCGGCCGGGACTACTCCACGGGCACCTCGGTGGCGCACTGCCCGGCACCCTGCCTGGGGCTGTCGTACCAGAGCGACCGGCAGGTGATGGACATCATCCTGACCAAGCTGCCGGTCAGCCTGTCCCTCGTTCTCGGCGCGATGGTGCTGTGGCTCGTGATCGGAGTCGGCACCGGTGTGCTGTCCGCCTGGCGGCGCGGCCGGTTCTCCGAGCGCGTGCTGACCGCCCTCACGCTCGCCGGCTGGGCCACCCCCGTCTTCGTCCTCGGTCTCGTCCTGATGATCGTCGTCTGCGGTGAACTCCAGCTGCTGCCGTTCCCGCAGTACGTGAACTTCGCCGACGACCCCGAGCAGTGGGCCTGGAACCTGCTGCTGCCCTGGCTGTCGCTCGCCCTCATCGAGGCGGCCGCCTTCGCCCGGCTCACCCGGACGGCGATGCTCGAGACGCTCGCCGAGGACCACATCCGCACCTTCCGCGCCTACGGCGTGGGCGAGCGCGCGATCGTCGGCCGGCACGCCCTGCGCGGCGCCCTGGCGCCCGTGATCGCGCTGAACGCCAACAACGTCGGCTCGGCCGTCGGTGGCGCCGTCCTCACCGAGACCCTGTTCGGCCTGCCCGGCATCGGCCAGGAGCTGGTGCACGCCGTGAAGGTCGTCGACCTGCCGGTCGTCGTCGGCATGGTCCTGGTCGTCGGCTTCTTCGTGGTCATCGCCAATGCCGTCGCGGACGTCCTGTACGCGGTGGCCGACCGACGGGTGGTACTCGCATGAGCCTGGTGGACGTCACGGACCTCACGGTCGAGTTCGGTTTGCTGCGGGCCGTGGACGGGCTCTCCTTCCGGCTGGAGGAGGGCGCCGCCCTCGCCCTGGTCGGCGAGTCCGGCTCCGGCAAGTCCACGGTCGCCGGCGCCCTGCTGGGCCTGCACCGGGGCACCGGAGCCCGGGTCGGCGGCTCCGTCCGCGTCGCCGGCACCGACGTGCAGCAGGCCCCGGACGAGGAACTGCGGCGCCTGCGCGGCGCGAAGGCGGCCATGGTCTTCCAGGACCCGCTGTCCTCGCTCGACCCGTACTACGCGATCGGCGACCAGATCGCCGAGGTGTACCGCCTGCACACCCGTGCAGCACGCCGTGCTGCACGCGCGCGTGCCGTCGAGGTGCTGGAGCGGGTTGGAATTCCGGATGCACAGCGCCGGTCCCGCTCCCGCCCGCACGAGTTCAGCGGCGGCATGCGCCAGCGCGCCCTCATCGCCATGGCCCTGGCCTGCGCACCGGACCTGCTGATCGCCGACGAGCCCACGACGGCCCTCGACGTCACCGTCCAGGCCCAGATCCTCGACCTGCTGCACACGCTGCGCGAGGAGACCGGCATGGGCCTGCTGCTCGTCACCCACGACGTGGGTGTCGCCGCCGAGAGCGCCGACGAGATCCTGGTCATGCGGCACGGCAGGGCCGTCGAACACGGCCCGGTCGGCACGGTCCTGGGGGTGCCCGCGCAGGCGTACACCCGCGAACTGCTCGGCGCCGTCCCGCGCGTGGACATGCCGCGCGCCGCCGCGGTCCCCCCGGTGGACACGCCAGGCACCGCCCCGGCCCGACACGGGGGCGTGCCGCACGCCGCCGAGGCCGGGACGCCCGGTGAGGCCGGGACCCCCGATGGGGCCGTTCTGGAGGCCACCGGGCTGCGGCGCGCGTTCGGACGCGGCAAGCGGGCCTTCACGGCCGTGGACGGCATCTCGCTGACCGTCCGCAGGGGCGAGACCCTGGGGATCGTCGGGGAGAGCGGCAGCGGCAAGACGACCCTCGGCCGCATGCTGGTCGGGCTGCTGCGGCCCACCGCCGGGGACATCCGCTACGACGGGCGCCCGCACACCGGCGTGAACCCGGCCGTGCAGATGGTCTTCCAGGACCCCGTCTCCTCCCTCAACCCCCGCCGCAGCGTGGGCGAGTCCATCGCCGACCCGCTCCGCGCGCGCGGGGAACGGGACGAGGGGCTCATCCGGGGGCGCGTGCTCGAACTGCTGGAGCGCGTGGGGCTCGAAGCGGCGCACTACGACCGCTACCCGCACGAGTTCAGCGGCGGCCAGCGCCAGCGCGTGGGCATCGCCCGGGCGCTGGCCGCCGATCCGCGCGTCATCGTCTGCGACGAGCCCGTCTCCGCGCTCGACGTCACCACGCAGGCCCAGGTGGTCGCCCTGCTCGGCGAGCTGCAGCGGGAACTTGGCCTCGCGCTCGTGTTCATCGCGCACGACCTCGCCGTCGTCCGCCGGGTGAGCGACCGGGTCGCGGTGATGCGCCGCGGGCAGGTCGTGGAGTCCGGGCCCGTCGACGAGGTGTACGACGCCCCGCGCGAGCCGTACACGAGGCAGCTGCTCGCCGCCGTGCCCGCGCTCGACCCCGAGCTGGCAGCCCGGCGGCGGGCCGCGCGCCGGGAGCCGGCCGTGGCGTAACGTTTCGTGCGTACGTGATCACTCTCTGATCCCTTAGCGCGACAAAACGCGGTCCGCACGCGAAAGTTACGACCGTTCACCCCTTTTGGTGGCGCGATGGACAACCGTCCGTCGCGCCACCGCCTTGTCCGCATACGTTCTTCTCCGCTGTGAGCCGCCGAGACCAGGGCGGCTCCCACTCACGGGAGATCGGGGGTGCACACGTGCGCATCGGACTGCTTACGGAGGGTGGGTATCCGTATGTGAGCGGTGACGCCGGGCTCTGGTGCGACCGGCTCGTGCGCGGGCTCGCACAGCACGAGTTCGACCTTTATGCGCTCAGCCGCGGGCGGCAGCAGGAGAACGCGGGCCGGGTCCCGCTCCCGCCGCAGGTCGGCCGGGTGCGTACGGCGCCGCTGTGGACGCCCGCGGACGACGAGGTCGTTTACGGGCGGCGCGCACGCCGGCGCTTCACCGAGTGCTACGCGGAACTGGCCGCGGTGGTGTGCACCGGATCCGACTTGCTGTTCGATTCTGCGTCCCCGGCCGGGTCCCCCCTTCTGGCGGACCGTTTCGGCAGCGCGCTCTACGGTCTCGCCGAACTCGCCCGCGACGAGGGCGGGTTGGTCGGTGCACTCCGATCCGACACCGCCGTACGCACCCTGGAGCGCGCCTGCCGCGCTCCCGGCGCGCTGCGCACGGCGCGCGAGGCGCGCGTCCCCGATCTGCTCACCGTCGCCGCGCACCTCGAACGTGCCCTGCGTCCCCTCTCCCTCGACTGGTACGGCGATGACGGCCTCGGCGCGGCCGACCTCTGCCACGCCGCCGCGGGCGGCCCGGCCGCCCTGCCCGGACTGCTCGCCCGGCACTTCGCCGACGTACCGCTGCTGGTCACCGAGTACGGCGTACAGCTGCGCTCGCACTACCTGGCCCTCGGCCCCGACACCGCCGCCCCCGCCGTGCGCGCCCTGCTCGCCGCCTTCCACGGCCGGCTGGCCGCCGAGGTCTACCGGCGCGCGGCGATCCTCACGCCCGGCAACGCCCATGCCCGCCGCTGGCAGGAACGGTGCGGCGCCGACCGCGCCAGGATCCGCACCGTCCACCCGGGCATGGAGGCCTCCCGCTTCGCGGAGGTCGGTGAATCCCCGGACCGTGCCGACCCCGGCACGCTCGTCTGGGTCGGGCGCGTCGATCCCACCAAGGACCTGGTGTCCCTGTTGCACGCCTTCGCCGAGGTGCGCAAGGAGGAGCCGAAGGCCCGCCTGCGGATCGTGGGCGCCCCCGCGGGCCCGGAGGGCGAGGCCTACCTGGGCCACTGCCGGGTGCTCGCCGCCCAGCTCTTCCCGGACGAGGCGGAGGGCGCGCACGCGGTGGGCGACAACCCGGTCTCGTTCGATGAGATCGGCGGGCCGGAGGCCCCGACCCTGCCCGACGCGTACGCCGCCGGCGCCGTCGTCGTCCTCTCCAGCGTCGTCGAGGGCTTCCCGATCACCCTGGCCGAGGCCATGTTCTGCGGCCGCGCCACCGTGTCCACCGACGTCGGCGCGGTGGTGGAGGCCATCGGCGGCACCGGTCTCGTGGTGCCCCCGCGCAATCCGCGGGCGCTCGCCGAGGCGTGCGTGGCGCTGCTGCGCGACCCCGAGCGCCGTGAGCGCCTGGGCGCCGCCGCACGCGCCCGTGCGCTCGAACTGTTCACCGTCGAGCAGAACATCGCGGCGTTTCACAGCATTTACCTGGAGATCGTCTCGCACTGCCCGGTCCGCCGGGTCGTCCTCGACGACGCCGGCGAACCCCTTCCGTTCGCCACCCCGCCCGAGGCCCACGTGCCCGGCCACTGGACCGGCCCCATGCCCCGCGCAGCGACCAGGGGCGTTCCCGGCTGGGCCGCAGGCGCGCCGGTCCGTGCGACCCGGCTCGCCACCGCGGAGGGAGCGCGATGAACGGCTCCGGCGCGGCGGAGGACGCCCGTGACGAGGAGAGAGCGGCGACGGACATGGCGAGCGGAACCGGTGCTGCGGGCAGCCGCCCCCAGACGGCCCCGTTGCCGGTGCCTTCGGCCTCACCGCCGGTGCCCTCGGCCTCACCGCCGGTGCCTTCGGCCTCACCGCCGGTGCCTTCGGCCTCACCGCTGGTGCCTTCGGCCCGGCCGCCGGTGCCTTCGGCCTCGGCGTCGGTGCCTTCGGGCTCGGTGTCGCTGTCCTCGGCGTCGGTGTCCTCGGTGTCTTCAGCCTCGGCACCGGTGCCTTCGGGGCCGGCGTCACTGTCCTCGGGGCCAGCGTCACTGTCCTCGGGCACAGCGTCGCTGTCCTCGGCCTCGGTGTCCTCGGGTGCTGCGCGGGGCGGGGCGGGCGCCGGGTCCGACCGGAGCGGGGGAGCCGTCCCCAGGCGCGGTGGCGCCGATCCCGTGAAGGCCCTGCTGCACCGTCACCGGGACCTGTGCGAACGGGCCGTGGACCCGCTGGAGATCGCCGCCGGACTCGAAGCGCTCGGCATCACCGACCGGACCGCCGCCCGCTTCCGCCACCGCGACGTCTTCTCGCTCGCCGAGGAGCTGTACGCGCGCGTGCCCCGCGACGGCGCGTCGCGTCCGCACCACGAGTCCGTACGCGTACCCCGCCTCGGCGCCGACTGGATCCTGCTCACCCTCCTGCCCGGGGCGCTCGGCGCGGCCGTCCTGACCGGACTGCGCCTCACCGACGGCCAGGTCCGGCTGGCGGTGGCCCTCGGCGGACTCCTTGCCGTCGGCCTCGTGGTCCGCGCGGCCCTGCGCCGCGGTCCCCTCGCCGCCGAGCCCGGCACGAGCCCGTGGCGTACGGGGACCGCCGCGCGCGCGTGGACCGTCTGCCTGCTCGGCTACGCCCTCCTGGGCGACGGACTCCTCCGGGTGATCCCGGCGGGCGGCCCCGACGCCCTGCCCACCGGCGCCCCGGACGACCCCTGGACCGTGGCCTTCGCGCCCGTCCTGGCGCTCACCCTGGCCTGCGCCCCGGCCGCCTGGTGCGCGCACCTCCTTGCCGCCGGCGCGCGCCGCAGACTCGTCGGCAGCCACGGCCTGGAGGACTTCACCTCCGCCGCCCGGCCGCTGCTGCTCGGCACGTTCGCCCTGTTCCTGGGCGCCCTCACCGCCCTGCTCGCCCTGTGCGGCGCCGCCCTCCACGAGGACGCGCACTACCCGCAGGCCCTCACGCTCGGCGCCCTGCTGCTGCTTGCCCGCCTCCTCACCGTGCACCACCACCGGCACGCCCCCGCCCTCGTCATCGGCGCGGCGGCGGCCACCGAGGCGGCGGCCCCCGCCCTGCTCCTGGCCGGCCGCCTGCCCGGCTGCGCCTTCCTGGCGGCCCCCGTCCGGACGCTGGTGGACGCCTGGGGCACGGCCTCGGTCCCGGCACTGGCCTGTGGCACCGCAGCCCTGACCCTGCTGGTCCACGCCCTGCGCACCCTCACCCGGGCCTCGGCCCACGCGCCCACCGGAGTACCCGAGTGAACCTTCCGCCAACGGCCCCTGGCCGCAGCCGCACGTGCCCGGCCCGCCGTCGCAGGCAACCGCACCACGCCTCTGCCGTCGCAGGCAACCGCACCACCCCTCTGAAGGAGAAGACCAGATGACCACCTCCCGACACGGAGCGCCCGGCGCGTCCGGAGCCTTGGGCGCAGCCGGAGCGCACACCCCGGGAGCCGCACGATGAGGGTCCTGCTGATCGGAGCCAACGGATACATCGGCCGCTTCGTCGCCGACCGCCTGCTCGCCGACCCGGCCGTCCAGCTCACCGCGCTCGGCCGCGGCGACGACGCCGACGTCCGCTTCGACCTCGCCACCGGCAGCCCCGGAGCGCTCACCCGCTTCCTGGACGCGGTCCACCCCGGAGTCGTCGTCAACTGCGCCGGCACCACCCGGGGCGGCGCCCGCGAACTCACCCGGCACAACACCGTCGCCGTCGCCACCGTCTGCGAAGCCCTGCGCCGCAGCGGCTGCGGCGCCCGCCTGGTGCAGATCGGCTGCGGCTCCGAGTACGGCCCCAGCCAGCCCGGCTCCTCCACGGCCGAGGACGCCGTGCCCCGCCCCGGCGGTCCGTACGGTGTCAGCAAGCTCGCTGCCACCGAACTGGTCCTCGGCTCCGGCCTCGACGCCGTCGTGCTCCGCGTCTTCTCACCCGCCGGGCCCGGCACCCCGGCCGGCTCCCCGTTGGGACGGCTCGCCGAGGCCATGCGCCGTGCCATGCAGTCCGGCGACGGGGAACTCAAGCTCGGCGGCCTCGGCGTCCAGCGCGACTTCATCGATGTCCGCGACGTCGCCCGCGCCGTGCACGCCGCCTCGCTCTCCGCCGCGCAGGGCGTCATCAACATCGGCTCCGGCCGCGCGGTCCGCCTCCGCGACGCCGCCGCAGTCCTCGCCCGGGTCGCCGGATACGGCGGCGCCCTCCACGAACTCGACGCTCCTCCCGGGCCGCTGCGCAACCCCCTCGGCCACCCCCGCGCCGAAGCAGAGCACACGGCCCCGGTCGCGTACCCGTACCCGGACGGCTGCGGCAGCTGGCAGCAGGCCGATGTGCGCACCGCCCGCGACCGGCTCGGCTGGCGGCCCCGGATCAACCTCGAAGAATCCCTCGCCGACATCTGGATGGAGGCGGCATGCCGCATCTGACCAGCACCACAGCAGAAAGCCCGCGCACCGATGTCCGTACCGCCCTCGGCGTCCCCGGGTACGCCCACCCACTCGTCGCCCCTGCCCAGTGGGCCGAACTCACCCGCCCCGACACCCCGGTCGACTGGGTCGTCCTGAACGTCGCCGGCGGGCCCGGCACCCGCCCCGACCCGCACTGTCTGCGGGCGGCCGGCCGCCTCCGCGACGCCGGCGTCCGCGTCCTCGGCCATCTGGACCTCACCCACGGCGCCCGCGCCCTCGCCGACCTGCTCGGTGACGCCCACCGCTACCTCGACTGGTACCGGGCCGACGGCTTCCTGCTGGACCGCTGCCCCACCGAACGCACCGCGCTCCCCGAGGTCCGCCGCGCCGTCACCACCCTGCGGGCGATCAGTGACACCTCCCACATCGTCCTCGGCCACGGCAGCCACCCGCACCCCGGGTACGCGGAGAACGCCGACCAGCTGGTGACCTTCTGCGGTCCCTGGTCCGACTACCGCTGGTCCCAGGTGGCCGAGTGGACCGCCGACTACCCGCCCGACCGCTTCTGCCACTTCGTGCACGGTGTGCCCCGGGGCCATCTGGAGGAGGCACTGCGTATCGCCCGCTGGCAGGGCGCCTCGACGATCTACTTCACGGACCGCACCGATCGCGGCGGCCGCGCCGACCCCTGGGAGACCATGCCCGGCTACTGGGACGACATCGTCTCGCGGGTCGGAACGGGTGTCTCGGAATGAAGAAGGCCGTGGCAGTGTTACGGGGAGAACAACCGTAGTGATTGACCGACCAACGGAGTCCCCGTGTCGCTGCCACCCCTGGTCGAGCCGGCTTCTGAGCTCACCGTAGACGAGGTCCGCCGGTACTCCCGCCACCTGATCATCCCCGACGTCGGGATGGACGGGCAGAAGCGGCTGAAGAACGCCAAGGTGCTCTGTGTGGGCGCCGGCGGCCTGGGCTCGCCGGCGCTGATGTACCTGGCCGCCGCGGGCGTGGGCACGCTCGGCATCGTGGAGTTCGACGAGGTCGACGAGTCGAACCTGCAGCGCCAGATCATCCACAGCCAGTCCGACATCGGCCGCTCCAAGGCCGAGTCCGCGCGCGACTCGGTCAAGGGCATCAACCCGTACGTGAACGTGATCCTTCACGAGGAGCGGCTGGAAGCCGACAACGTGATGGACATCTTCAGCCAGTACGACCTGATCGTCGACGGCACGGACAACTTCGCGACCCGCTACCTGGTCAACGACGCGTGCGTGCTGCTGAACAAGCCGTACGTCTGGGGCTCGATCTACCGCTTCGACGGCCAGGCCTCGGTCTTCTGGTCCGAGCACGGCCCCTGCTACCGCTGCCTCTACCCGGAGCCCCCGCCGCCGGGCATGGTCCCCTCCTGCGCCGAGGGCGGCGTGCTGGGCGTGCTGTGCGCGTCCATCGGCTCCATCCAGGTCAACGAGGCCATCAAGCTCCTCGCGGGCATCGGTGAGCCGCTGGTCGGCCGGCTGATGATCTACGACGCCCTGGAGATGCAGTACCGCCAGGTCAAGGTCCGCAAGGACCCGAACTGCGCGGTCTGCGGCGAGAACCCCACCGTCACCGAGCTCATCGACTACGAGGCCTTCTGCGGCGTCGTCTCCGAGGAGGCCCAGGAGGCGGCCGCCGGCTCGACGATCACTCCCAAGCAGCTCAAGGAGTGGATCGACGACGGCGAGAACATCGAGATCATCGATGTCCGCGAGCCGAACGAGTACGAGATCGTTTCCATCCCGGGCGCCAAGCTGATCCCGAAGAACGAGTTCCTCATGGGCACCGCCCTGGAGGGCCTGCCGCAGGACAAGAAGATCGTCCTGCACTGCAAGACGGGTGTCCGCAGTGCGGAAGTCCTGGCCGTCCTGAAGTCCGCGGGCTTCTCGGACGCCGTCCACGTCGGCGGCGGCGTGATCGGCTGGGTCAACCAGATCGAACCGCACAAGCCGGTCTACTGATCAACGGTCTCGCTGACCAGCGAGGCTGAGGAAGCCCACGGCTCTGAACAGCTCAGATGCCGTGGGCTTCTGTCGTTGTCGGTCGGCGTCGGGCGACTCGCACGGCCCAGGGACGGCCCGGATTGGGTCCAGTCCGAGGGCTAGCGTGAGATGCCCCAGTCACTCACCCGTTCACCTCGGAACCGGGAATGGTGTTTTCGGAGTCGTGTCGTGTCGTGGACACAGCCAAGCCGAGATCCAACTCCTGTCTTCCCTGGGCGGGCTCCGTATTGTTCGGAGCTGTAGTGGGCTGCGTCGCCTGGTCGCTGACCGTCTGGGCGCGCGCGTATTGCGACGCGGGTTACGACGCTGGCGGACGCTTCGAACTCAACTTCTTGCTCCCTCTGGTCGTGGGAGCCGAAGCGCTGGTTGGGCTCGGGGCGCGGGCCATTGGCCGACGCCTGGTGCTTCGCGCGCCAACGGTGGTTCGCGTGACTCTGCCGACGGTGTTGATGATTGTTGCGACGGTGTGGCTGGCATGGTGGCTCTTCGCGACCCGAGGAACACTCGACGGCTATCCCGGTGACTCCGGCCTCTGCCCCGTGAGCAACGTCCCACCACAGTGGCCTGACTGGATTCCCGCCTGATCAGCCACAACTGACACCCAACCGCACTGACCTGCTGCCGAGTTCGCGACCAAGCCGCTGACCTGCGACCAAGTTGTCAACGCTGGTACTGGTCGGCGGCGCACCAACGAGCGCCCTCCCACAGCTCCGACGCGGCCCGTAAGGACGCTCGTGTATGGGTGGAGACCGCCGCGTGGGTCTTTATCACAAACCCAATATGCGTGTCAGCTCTATTCGTTGATCCGCTCTGTGGGTGACTCTTGCTGATAACGTACAAGTAGCAGGCCATTCCAGTGTGAGCCGACATGTCGCATTGGAACTGGATGATCCGTGAACCACGACCCGGACTCCTGTCTCCGCCGTTCGCCTGTGGCGCCCATTGGGCACGCCGCCTGACAACTTCCTCTTGTACGACCCTGAGTTTTGCTGTCGGCGTGGATCTCAGTTCTGACCGCTATAAGTTGCGGTCGAGCTGAGTGGATTCACCCGAGTTCGACCGCTGATCAGAAGGTGTCGACCGGGTGGATTCTCAGATCATTCTCTCTTTGCTGGCTGCTTCCGGTGTGGTGACCATCCTGTTGTTTGTTGTACGGGGATTGCTTGATCAGCTCCCGGATGTGTTTGCGGCATGGCAGCGCGTGAAGAAGGCGTATAGGGCGGATGCTTCGCCAGCAGACGAGGGTCGGGATGTGGACGATCGTGAGGCGGACATGCGGGAGTGATGAGCACGCGATCAGTCGAACATCTTGGGGGCGAGTGATCCTGGAGGCTGCCCCCAGCCGCGGTCGGCCCCTGCTGTCATCCGTCTGCCGTCGACCCACACGGAGTGATAGCGGGGCAGGCTTCTGGGGCCGGTGGAGTGCCCTGCTGGACGAATGACCTGGGCCCCAGAAGCCTGGTCTGCCATGGCTTGCCCGGGGCGACGGCAGACGGGACGACAGCTCCCCGCCCGAACTACGAACTGGTCCGCGGTCGCAGAACTGGATCTCGGACGCCCCGGGCGAGCGTCCTGCTGCCCGAAAGCTGGGCGGCGGCCAGGGCCGCAGCGGCCACTGCCTCCTCGGCTTCGGGGGCCTCGTGGTAGTCCTGGTTGTCGGCGGCTCGGCGGCTCGGCGGCTCGGCGGCTCGGCGGCTCGGCGGCTCGGCGGCTCGGCGGCTCGGCGGCTCGGCGGCCCGGCGGCCCGGCGGCCCGGCGGCCCGGGGGCCTCGGGCGCTGTGGGCGCGACCGGGGCCACGCCGTCCTCATGAGCAGACCGTGCCGTCCTTCGGGACCTTCCCGTCGATCAGGTAGGCGTTCACCGCCGAGTCGACGCAGTCGCTGCCGTTCCCGTACGCGCCGTGTCCCTCTCCCTTCCAGGTGAGTTCGACTCCGACGCCCTTGCCCAGCTCGTCGGCCATCCTGCGGGCACCCTCGTACGGCGTCGCCGGGTCGCCGGTGTTGCCGACCAGCAGGATCGGTGCCGCACCCGCAGCGCTGACCTCGGGGGTGTCGAACTGGCCCGGCACCGGCCAGTCGTGGCACCACCCGGCCGTGTCCCAGCCCATGAAGTCACCGAACACTGGCGAGATCCGCTCGAACTCGGGCAGCAGCTTCTTCGTCTGAGCGAGCGTGGGCCGCTGCTTGTCGTCCAGGCACGATATGACCCGTTGGGAGTGGCCCGTCGTACCGTAGTGCCCCGAGCCGTCGCGCTCGTCGTACTCGTCCGCGAGCGCCAGCAGCTGTGAACCGTCGCCGCCCTCGGCCGACTTGAGCGCAGTGGTCAGACGCGGCCAGCCGGCCTCGCTGTACAGCGGCAGGACGATTCCGGTGATCGCGAGCGTCTGGGTCAGCTTGCGGCCGGACGACGTGGGCAGCGGCTTCGTGTCGATCCGCCGGAGCAGGTCCACGATCTCTTGCGAGCCCTGCTTCGGGTCCTGGCCGGTGGACTTCAGATAGTCGTCCAGGGCGCGCTGGAAGCCGCGGGCCTGGTTCTCGGCGTGGCCCACCGTGTCCCCGGTCGGGTCGACCACCGCGTCGAGGATCAGCCGGCCGACCCGCTTCGGGAACAAGTGGGCGTACACGCCGCCCAGTTCGGTGCCGTAGGAGATGCCGAAGTAGTGCATCGTGCGGTCGCCGAGCACCTGGCGCATCAGGTCCATGTCGCGCGCGGTGTCCGTCGTCGACACGTGGGCCAGCAGTGTGCCGGCCGCCTTTCGGCAGCCCTGGCCGAAGTCGGCTGCGTCCCGCAGATACGCCGTCTCCTCGGCCGGGGTGTCCGGGGTGGCGTCCACCGCTTCGGCCGCCTCGATGTCCCGGTCGTCGCGGCAGCGCACGCCCTCGCTGCCGGCGACCCCGCGCGGGTCCCAGCTCACCAGGTCGTAGTGCTCGCGCAGCGCGGAGACGGTGGCCGCGTAGTAGGGCATCATCGACACGCCCGAGCCGCCTGGACCGCCGAAGTTGAACAGCAGCGAGCCGAGCCGGTGGCCTCCGCTCGCCCGGGCGCGGATGAGGGCGAGACGGATCGTCGTACCGCCGGGCTTCGACCAGTCCAGCGGCACGGTGAGCGTGGCGCAGCGCCAGTCGTCGCCGGGAGCGGCCGAGTCGGCGGTGGCCTTGCAGCGGCGCCAGTCGAGCCGCTGCGCGGTGAGCGAGGAGGGGAGGTCCGCCGAGGACGGCGCCTGAGCCGCGGGAGCCGGAGCCGCTCCCTTGGCCGGGCCGCCCCGCTTGCCCTCGTCATGGCCTCCGCCGGACGAGCCACCACTGCATCCGGCCACCAGCAGCACTGCGGCCACGGCGGCCGTCCACCGCAGAAATCGCGACATGCGCACCCCCCTCGCAGGCCCTCCGCGCCGTGCCGCGGCGAGCGTTCAGGCCATGGTAGGCGGAGCCGCCTCGACCTGCGGCAGCCTGTGGATAACCTGCTGACCTGCGGATTTCATGGCGTGCTTGGCTGTGTCAGGTGCAGACTGTGCCGGCCTTCGGCACCTTTCCGTCGAGCAGGTAGCTGTTCACCGCGCTCTGCACGCACTTGTTCTTGCTGTCGTACGCCCCGTGCCCCTGGCCCCGGTACGTCAACTCGACGGCGACGCCCTTGCCGAGGGCGTCCGCCATCTTCTTCGCCCCCTCGTACGGGGTGGCCGGGTCGCCGGTGTTGCCGACGACGAGGATGGGCGCCGATCCCGGTGCGCTGACGTCGGGATGGTCGGCGGCGCCCGGCACGGCCCAGTCGGTGCATCCGACCATGCCCCAGGCCAGGTAGTCCCCGAACAGCGGGGAGGCGGCACGGAACTCGGGCAGTTTCTGCTGGACAAGTCCGGCGCTGTAGCGCGGTTTGTCGTCGGAGCAGTTGATGGCGGTGTTCGCGGCGGTGGTGTTGCTGTACTCGCCGTTCTCGCTGCGGCCGTTCATCGAGTCGGACAGCAGCATGAGGACCCTGCCGTCGCCCTCGTACGCCTGCTGCAGGCCCTCGGTGAGGAACTCCCAGAAATCCTTGGAGTACAGGGCCTGCGCGATGCCGTTGGTCGCCGCGGTCTGGGTCAGCTGGCGCGGCAGGATGCCGGGGATCGGTTTCTTCTCCAGGTCCTTCAGCAGTTGGGCGATGCGGTCCTTCACGTCCTGCGCGGTGTCGCCGATCGGGCAGTCGGTCGTCTTCGAGGTGCAGTCCTCGGCGAAGTTGTCGAGCGCGAGCTGGAAGCCCTTGGCCTGCCCGAGCGCGCTCTGTTCCGGGTTCTGCGTGGGGTCGACCACCGCGTCGAAGACCGCCCGCCCGACATGCTTGGGGAAGAGATGGGCGTAGACGCCGCCGAGTTCGGTGCCGTAGGAGATGCCGAAGTAGTGCAGTTTGTCGTCACCGAGGAGCTGGCGCATCAGGTCCATGTCGCGGGCCGCGTCGGTGGTGCGCACATGCGGCAGGATCGTCCTGGAGTTCTTCTCGCAGGCGCCGTTGAACTGCTTGGTGCGCTCCAGGAGCTGGGTGCGCTCGGCCCTGTCGTCGGGTGTCGCGTCCTGCTGGAAGTAGTCGTCGAGCTGGGCGTCGCTCTCGCACTCCACCGGTTTGCTGCGGCCGACTCCGCGCGGGTCGAAGCTGACCAGGTCGTAGCGGGTGTTCAGGGCGGCGTAGTCGTCGCCGAACGCGGGCAGGGTGGTGACACCGCTGCCGCCGGGGCCGCCGAAGTTGAACACGAGCGAGCCGATCCGCTGGTCGGCGGGCCCGCTGGCCCTGGCGCGGATCAGGGCGATCCCGATGGTGTCGCCCTTGGGTCTGCTCCAGTCCAGGGGAGCTTTCATGGTGGCGCACTGCCACTTGGTGCCGTTCGGCAGCGGGGAGGGGGATCCGCCGCCGCCCTGCGCCTGGGACGCCGCCGGGCAGTCCTTCCAGTCCAGCTTCTGTGCCGTGAGGTCCCCGTCCCCCTTGGCGGCGTGACTGCACCCGGCCAGCAGAGCGGCCAGCAGCACGACGCCGGTGGTCAGGGCGGTGGCACGCAGCCGGGAGGGGATTGCCATGCTCCCATCGTGAGGGCGCGCAGGCCGGCGCGCGCGCCCACGGGCCGTTGGAGGGACCTCCCCGTGAGCGGCTGCGCAGGCTCGCCTACAGGGCGCCCTTACGGGTGAGCTGGTTGAAGGCGAGCCAGCCCGGCAGCACCGGCAGCCACAGGGTCAGCAGCCGGAACAGCAGGACGGCCGGGGCGGCGACCTCCTTGGGCAGGCCGAAGGCGATCAGGCCGAGCGTGAGGCTCGCCTCCACCGCGCCCACACCGCCCGGGGTGGGCGCCGCAGAGCCGAGCGCGTTGCCGGCGAGGAAGACGACGGCGACGCTGGCGAGGCTGATCGAGTTCGCGCTGTCGCCGAAGGCCCGGATCGACGCATCCAGGCACATGACGAAGCAGAAAGTCAGCAGGAGCATGCCGCCGATGCCGGTGACGAGCTTCTGCGGCCGCTGCAGCACGTCGAGCATGCGCGGTACGACGCCGGCGAACAGCGACCTCACGCGCGTGACGACGAATTTCCGCAGGAAGGGCACCGAGGTCACCACGAGCACCAGGACGGCCACGGTCAGCAGACCCGCGATGACCGTCCGGGACGGCGACAGCGACGGCGTCTTCTCGGTTCCGGTCAGGTAGCCGAAGGACAGCAGCATCAGGATGTGACAGCCGAGCCCGAACAGCTGCGACGCGCCGACGCTCGCCACCGCGAGCCCCGGGCGCACGCCCTGGCGCTGAAGGAAGCGAGTGTTCAGGGCGACACCGCCCACGGCCGCCGGCGCCACGATCTTCACGAAGGAGCCTGCGACCTGTGCCGCCACCGTGCGCGGGAACGGCACCCGCTCCGGCACGAACCCCAGCAGCGCCATTGCGGCGGCCACGTAACTGAGTGCGGAGAACAGCACCGCCGCGGCCACCCAGCCCCACTGGGCCTGCGCGAACAGCGTGCCGAACTGGATATGGGTCAGCTGGGTCAGCAGGTAGTACGCGCCGATCGCACCGGCGATGAAGCTGATCAGCGTGCGCGGGCGCACCCGCTCCAGGCGGGCCGGCTCCACGGGCGCCTGGGGCCTGATCCGCAGCACCTGGTGCCGGATCTGTGTGAGGAGGTCCTCCTCGCGTGCCTCGTCAATGGCTTCGTCGATGGCCCGCCTCTCCGCGCGCTGCTCGGCGCGGACCGTCTTCTTGTCGGGCTTCTCGAGGGCGGGCCGGGTCGACTCGGAGGCCTCCTCCAGACGGGCCTGCTTGGCCTGCCGGGACGCCTCCAGAACCGCCTCGCGTTCCCGCTGGGCGCGTTCCCTGGCCAGCTTGCGCAGCGTCGCGCGCGTGGAGCGCGTCAGCGCGATGGGCTGCAGCATCGGCAGGCAGTCGGCGACCGCGTCCGGACCGAGCACACCGACCGCCGAGGCCACCGCCCGCTCGGCGCCCACACGCAGGCCGAGCGTGGTCACCAACTGGGCCACGTCCATGCGCAGCAGCAGGTCGCCGGCCGCGATCTCACCGCCGCGCAGCTCGGTGAGGATCACCTTGCCGGAACGATCCACCAGAATCGCGTCACCCGCCAGCCTGCGGTGCGCGATGCGCCGGGACTGCAACGCCTGCACCTGGTGCCAGGCGTTGCGCAGCAGCTCGTCGGTGATCTCCTCGTCGGTCAGCGAGTCCAGCGTGCGCCCGCCGGTGTGCTCGTAGACGAGCATCACCGCGTCCGGCCCGAGCTCCGAGGTGGCGATCAGCTTGGGGGCGTTGGCGCCCGCCGCGATCGCCGCGTACGCGAGCAGCGCCTCCTGCTCCAGCGCCTGGCGCAGCGACTGCAGGCTGGAGCGGGTGGCGAAGCCCCGCAGGGTCAGGTTGCGCCACGCGCGGTAGAAGAAGCCCTGGGCCTGCTGTTCCCGGTCGACGACCGTGACGTCCAGCGGCGGGCCGTCCTCCAGGGTGACGAAATAGCGTCGGCCGCGGTCGCCGTTCTCGGTCTCCACGGCCTCCTCGCGGGCCGCGCCGACGGGATGGAATCCGACGTGCCTGAGGCCCGCCATCAGGGTCTGCCCGGTGGGGCGGACGTTGGGCGAGCCGACCGCGTACAGCGTGCCGTAGGCGATGGTCCAGCCGATCAGCACCGTCAGGATGATCGAGAACGGGGTCGTGTAGCCGGTGACCAGCATCGAGAACGCGTCGAGCGTCAGCACGATCCACAGCACCGAGCGCCACCGGGGTCTGCGGGACATGCCGACGGCCGTCATGTAGGCGATGACGGGTGCCAGGTAGCCGTGCACCGGGTCGGTCAGGGCGTGGATGTCCCCCGGTGAGGGCTGGGTGAGCGCCTCCTGGATGGAGCTCGGGGCGCCGCGGGCGACCCAGAGATCGGTGGCGAGCGTCACGCCGTGCGCGAGCACGGCCGCGAGGACACCGTCGGCGATCCGCAGGCCGTCCCGTTTGATCAGACGTTCGATCGCGAAGGCGACCGGCACCAGCAGGATCGCGATGCTGGAGGCGAGTCCCGCGATCTTGATGAGCAGGTCGGGTGCCTGGCCGGTGCCCTTGTTGATGTCCTGTTCGAGGCCCGAGGTGGTGCCGTGCGCGAACGCGGCGATGGCGAGCAGCACGACGATGGCGAGCACGCCCACCAGCAGCCGCATGAGGTCGGAGGGGCGGTGCACGCGCGCGGGGAGCAGCGGTTCGTCACCCTCGACCTCGTCCGGGCGCAGACCGTGGTCGCCGGTGCCCGGCTCCGTGCCGGTGGGCGCGTTCTCGGGGACGGGCGCCCCCTCGACCGGCTCGGCTTCGTCCTCACGCGCGCGCGTGGAGGACCGCTGCACGCCGTCGTCCTTGCTCGCGGCGCCGGTCCCGCCCCGGCCTGTGCGAGCGGTGCCGGGACGTGCGGCCGCGCCAGGGGTGCCCTCCGCGCCTTCGGGGTGCACGCCCTGCTCCTTCATGGTCTCTTCTTGATCTCGTATCACCAGTCACCGCCCGCACGATGGTGGCATGCCCGACCGGCATGCGCGGCCATCAGGGTGCGGATGCGCGGTCGGACAGTCTGCCCGAAGTGCCGCCCAAGGGCGAGAGGCCCGCCTTCTGACACCCGTCCCGGTTGTCGGCGGGGTGCGGCAGGATGGGGCGAATGAGCGAGCAGAGCCCTGCCGAGGACACCCGCGCGGGGTACACGGACGCATTGCCGGAGTACGCCGAGCGGGTCCTGGAGGTCGCCGAGCGGATCCCGCCCGGGCGGGTCATGACGTACGGCGACGTCGCCGAGTGGCTCGAAGAGGGAGGCCCGCGCCAGGTCGGCCGTGTGATGGCCCTCTACGGGGGCGCCGTCCCCTGGTGGCGCGTGGTGCGCGCCGACGGAGTGCTGCTGCCCGGCCACGAGCTGCGCGCGCTCGACCACTACCGCTCGGAGGGCACACCGCTGAAGGAGGCGGGCAGGAGCACCGAGGGCCATCTGCCGCGACTCGACATGCGGCGGGCTCGCTGGGACGGCGGAGCGGACGCGGAGGGTCACACCTGACAGCTTCCGCCATCGGATGCCCTCGGTGGGAACCTGTGGCCCGTACGAGGGACACCGGGGACGTCCGTGGCATGACGTACGTTCGTGAGGTGAGGGACGCACGTGGCGCGAGGGCAGCGAGAGCCGCGAGGGAAGAAGCGGAAGCCCTGCTTCCATCCGATGCGGCGGCGTAGCGTCGGCTGCACGTGTCCCTCTCACCCCGCGGCCACCGCCTCGCACGCGTGACCGCCTGCCCATCAGCACGACCACCAGGACCGGCGAACCACGTGAGCTCCTCTTCCTCCATCAGGCGCCTGCCGCACCCCCCGGTGCGGCAGGGGAACGGTGGCGCTTACCGACTGGTCCGTACCCCGCCGTCCGACGTTGATCCCCCCCGGTTGGACGCCACGCAGCGCGCCGTGGTTGACCACCGGACCGGACCACTGCTCGTCCTCGCAGGCCCCGGCACCGGCAAGACCACCACGCTGGTGGAGTCCGTGGCGGCACGCATCGCGCGCGGCGCCGACCCCGAACGCATCCTGGTGCTGACCTTCAGCCGCAAGGCCGCCGTCGACCTGCGCGACCGGATGGCCCTGCGCATCGGCGCGGCCCGCGCACCCCGGGCGACCACCTTCCACTCGTACTGCTACGCCCTCGTCCGGGCCCACCAGGACAGCGGCCCGTTCGCCGAGCCGCTGCGCCTGCTGTCGGGACCCGAGCAGGACGTCACCGTCCGCGGGCTGCTCGCCGGGCACCCCGAGCTGGAGCGGCTCGGCCTCGACCACGTGCGCTGGCCCGACGAGCTGCGCGCCTGCCTGACCACGCGCGGCTTCGCCGACGAGGTGCGCGCCGTCCTCGCCCGCAGCCGTGAACTGGGCCTGTCACCCGGCGCCCTGGACGCCTTCGCCCGCCGCATCGGCCGCCCCGACTGGCGGGCCGCGGCCGCCTTCCTCGCCGAATACCTCGACGTGCTCGACCTGCAGGGCGTCCTCGACTACGCGGAACTGGTCCACCGCGCGGTGCTGCTCGCCCGCCGCCCGGAGGTCGCAGCCCGCCTCTCCGCCCGGTACGACGCCGTGTACGTCGACGAGTACCAGGACACCGACCCCGCCCAGGTACGGCTCCTGCACGCCCTGGCCGGCGGCGGGCACACCCTGGTCGCCTTCGGCGACCCCGACCAGTCGATCTACACCTTCCGCGGCGCCGACGTGAACGGCATCCTGGACTTCCCCGCGGCCTTCCCGCGCACGGACGGCCGCCCGGCCCCGGTCGAGGTGCTGCGTACCTCCCGCCGCTCCGGCGCCGCCCTGCTGGCCGCCACCCGCCTGATCACCCGGCGCATGCCGCTGCCCCGGCTGCCCGCCGAGAAAGTGCGCGCCCACCGCGAACCGTCCGCCGTACGCGACGGCGGCCGCATCGAGGTCTACACGTACCCCACGTCCGGCACGGAAGTGGACAACATCGCCGACATCCTGCGCCGCGCGCACCTGGAGGACGGCGTCCCCTGGAGCGACATGGCCGTTCTGGTGCGCGCCGGCTCCCGGACCATCCCGACGCTGCGCCGCGCCCTCACCGCGTCCGGCGTCCCGCTGGACATCGACGGCGACGACCTGCCCCTGCGCCACGAGCCGGCGGTGGCACCCCTGCTGACGGCCCTCAGAGCTGTCGCCACGGCCGAGGCCGCCGTGCGTCCGCACGCGGAAGCGGCAGTGTCCGTCGAGGTGGAGGGGGCCACGGCGCAGACCGCCGGGCGTGCGCGCGCGGCAGTGTCCGGTGCGGGGGAGGGGCTCACGGCGGAGACCGACCGGCGTGCGCGCGCGGAGGTGTCCGGCGAGCCGGAAGAGCCCACGGCCGAGACCACCGCCCGGCGACCCGCTGGAGAGGCGGCCGACGAGGCCGGGGAGCCGTCGGGGGAGGCCGCCCGGCGTCCCCCTGAGGAGGTGCCCGGCGAGACCGGGGAGTCCGCAGTGCTTGAAGCCGCCGCGCAGGCGCACGCCGACGAGCCGGCCGCCGACACGCACTGGCTCGACGCCGAGACCGCCCTCACCCTCCTCACCTCCCCCCTGGCGGGCATGGACACCGCCGATCTGCGCCGCCTCGGGCGTGCCCTGCGCGAGGAGGAGCGGGCCGCAGGGAACCCCCTGCCACCGCCCTCCGACGAACTGCTCGCGCAGGCGCTCGCCGAACCCGAGCGCCTCGTGACGCACGACCCCGCGTACGCGCGCGGAGCGCAGCGCCTCGGCGCGCTGCTCCGCAAAGCCCGCGAACGCCTCGCCGACGGCGGCACGGCCGAGGAGGCACTGTGGGACCTGTGGGACGGCACACCCTGGCCCGCACGTCTGGCACGGGCCGCCCGGCGCGGCGGCGCCGCCGGCCGCAACGCCGACCGTGACCTCGACGCGGTCTGCGCGCTGTTCGCCACCGCCGCGCGCGCGGAGGAGCGCACCGGAGGCCGCGGCACCCTCAACTTTTTGGAGGAGATCGAGGCCGAGGACATCGCCGCCGACACCCTCACGCGCCGCGCCGTACGCCCCGACGCCGTCCGTCTGATGACCGCACACCGCGCCAAGGGCCTGGAATGGCGGCTGGTCGTCGTCGCCGGCGTCCAGGAAGGCCTGTGGCCCGACCTGCGCCGGCGCGGCTCCCTCCTGGAAGCCGACCGCATCGGCCGCGACGGACTCGCCGAACCGCTCACCCCGGGCGCGCTGCTCGCCGAGGAGCGCCGCCTGTTCTACGTGGCCGCCACGCGCGCGCGTGAGCGTCTCGTGGTGACCGCGGTGAAGGCACCGGCCGACGACGGCGACCAGCCCTCCCGTTTCCTGACCGAACTGGGCGTCGAACCCCGCGACGTCACCGGGCGCCCCCGCCGCCCGCTGTCCGTGGCCGCGCTCGTCGCCGAGCTGCGCGCCACCACCGTGGACCCGCGCGCCTCGGCGGCCCTGCGCGAGGCGGCCGCCCGCCGCCTGGCCCGGCTCGCCGCGCTGGCCGACGAGGACGGCCGCCCACTGGTGCCGTCCGCCCACCCCTACCGCTGGTGGGGCATGTTCGAGCCGACCGAGAGCAAGGTGCCGCTGCGCCACCGCGACCAGCCCGTCGTGCTCTCCGGCAGCGCCCTGGACCAGCTCGCCAACACCTGCGCACTGCAGTGGTTCCTGGGCCGCGAGGTGAAGGCCGACGCACCCGCCACCACCGCCCAGGGCTTCGGCAACGTCGTCCACGTCCTCGCCGACGAGGTCGCCTCCGGCCGCACCCCGGCCGACCTCGACGTGCTGATGGAACGCCTGGAGTCGGTGTGGAACGCGCTCGCCTTCGACGCGCCCTGGAAGTCGGCCCAGGAGAAGGACAACGCGCGCGTGGCGCTGGAACGCTTCCTGAACTGGCACGTACTGGACCGCACCGGCCGCACCTCGGTGGCCAGCGAGCAGGACTTCGACATCACCCTCGCCGCGGGCGACTACGAGGTGCGCATCCGCGGCCAGATGGACCGCGTCGAGGCGGACGGCGACGGCCGGGCCTACGTCGTGGACTTCAAGACCGGCAAGCAGGCGCCCAGCGGCGCCGAGGTCGCCCGCCATCCGCAGCTCGCCGTGTACCAGCTCGCCGTCCGCGAGGGCGCCGTCGACACCGCCTTCGACGGCGTGCGCCCCGAAACGGGCGGCGCCGAACTGGTGCACCTCAGGCAGGGCGCTGCCAAGCGGGACGGCGGCGAGCACCTGCCCAAGGTGCAGGGTCAGGAGCCGCTGGCGGGGGAGTGGGCCGGCGAGCTGCTCGCCACCGCCGCCGGGAAGGTCCTCGACGAGAGGTTCACACCGAGCGCCGGCCAGCACTGCACGCACTGCGCGTTCCGCGCCTCGTGCAGCGCGCGGCCCGAAGGCCGGCACGTGATCGAGTGACCTGTGCCATCCGGGAGAGGCGCGGGTGACGTACGGCACCACATGCGTTGACCTGCGTTTCTTCCTCCCCGTGCGGTCGATCCGTCCTCGACTGTCAGTGCCCGCCGCTAGCCTCTGTCGACATGCCCGCCCGTATCACCGACCCCGAGCAGCTCAAAGAGCTCCTCGGTATCCCGTTCACCCCGGAGCAGACGGCCTGCATCACCGCGCCGCCCGCCCCGCAGGTGATCGTGGCCGGAGCCGGCTCGGGCAAGACGACCGTGATGGCGGCCCGCGTGGTCTGGCTGGTCGGCACCGGACAGGTCGCCCCCGAGCAGGTGCTCGGCCTGACCTTCACCAACAAGGCCGCCGGTGAACTCGCCGAGCGGGTCCGCAAGGCGCTGATCAAAGCCGGTGTGACCGACCCCGAGGCCATCGACCCGGACAACCCGCCCGGCGAGCCGGTCATCTCGACGTACCACGCCTTCGCCGGCCGTCTGCTGACCGACCACGGCCTGCGCATCGGCCTCGAACCCACCACCCGGCTGCTGGCCGACGCAACCCGCTACCAGCTCGCCGCGCGCGTGCTGCGCGAAGCCCCCGGCCCCTACCCGGCGCTCACCCGCTCCTTCGCCGACCTCGTCAGCGACCTGCTCGCCCTCGACTCCGAACTCGCCGAACACCTCGTGGACCCCGCCCGGCTGCGCGCCTGGGACACCGGCCTGCTGCACACCCTGGACGGCGCCAAGCTCACCAACGCCGACCTGCGCAAGGTCCCCGAAGCCGCTGCCGCCCGCCGCGAACTCGCCGACCTCGTCGTGCGCTACCGGGCCGCCAAGCGCGAACGGGACCTGCTCGACTTCGGCGACCAGATCGCCCTGTCCGCCCGACTCGCCGCCATCCCCGACGTGGGCCGGCTGCTGCGCGAGGAGTTCCGCGTGGTGCTCCTGGACGAGTACCAGGACACCTCCGTGGCCCAGCGCGTCCTGCTGTCGGGCCTGTTCGGCGGCGGCACGGGCCACCCGGTGACCGCAGTGGGCGACCCCTGCCAGGCCATCTACGGCTGGCGCGGCGCCTCCGTCGCCAACCTGGACGACTTCCCCGAGCACTTCGCCCACGCCGACGGCCGCCCCGCCACCCGCCGGGCGCTCAGCGAGAACCGCCGCAGCGGCGGCCGCCTCCTCGACCTCGCCAACGGCCTCGCCGAGCCGCTGCGCGCCCTGCACGCGGGTGTGGAGGCCCTCCGCCCGGCCCCCGGCGCCGAACGCGACGGCACGGTCCGCTGCGCCCTGCTGCGCACCCACGCCGAGGAGACCGCCTGGATCGCCGACTCCATCGCCCACCTCGTCCGCACCGGCAAGGCCCCCGCAGAGATCGCCGTACTGTGCCGCACGGCGACCGACTTCGCCGAGATCCAGGCTGCCCTCGTCGCCCGTGACATCCCCGTCGAGGTGGTCGGCCTGTCCGGGCTGCTGCACCTGCCCGAGGTCGCCGATCTCGTCGCCGTCTGCGAAGTACTCCAGGACCCCGGGGCCAACGCTTCCCTGGTCCGCCTGCTGACCGGCCCGCGCTGGCGCATCGGCCCCCGCGACCTCGCCCTCCTGGGCCGCCGCGCCCGCCTGCTGGTCTCCCACGCGCGCGTGGGGGACACCGACGATCCCGACCGCCGGCTCGCCGAGGCCGTCGAAGGAGTCGACCCGTCCGAGGTGATATCCCTCGCGGACGCCCTGGACACGTTCCTGGAAAGCCCCCTGGACGAGTACGGGGACGACGACGGCCTGCCGTTCTCCCCGGACGCGCGCGTGCGCTTCGCCCGCCTCGCCGCCGAACTGCGCGACCTGCGCCGTTCCCTGTCCGACCCGCTCATGGACGTCCTGCACCGCATCCTCACGGTCACCGGCCTGGAGGTGGAGCTGTCCGCCTCCCCGCACGCCCTGGCCGCCCGCCGCCGCGAGACCCTCTCCAACTTCCTGGACGTCGCCGCCTCCTTCGCCGCCGGCGACGGCGAGGCCACCCTGCTCGCCTTCCTCGGCTTCCTGCGTACCGCCGCCCAGTACGAGAAGGGCCTCGACAACGCCCTGCCCGGCGGCGAGAACACCGTCAAGGTGCTCACCGCACACAGGTCCAAGGGCCTGGAGTGGGACGTCGTCGCCGTTCCCGGCCTGGTCAAGGGCACCTTCCCGAGCGCGCAGGGCCGCGAGAAGTGGACCGCGCAGGCCAAGGTGCTGCCGCACGCCCTGCGCGGCGACAGCGACACCCTGCCCGACGCCGACACCTGGGACCCCCGGGGCATGAAGGCCTTCCACGAGGCCATGAAGGAGCACCAGCACACCGAGGAGCTCCGTCTCGGCTACGTCACCTTCACCCGTCCCCGCTCCCTCCTTCTCGGCTCCGGCCACTGGTGGGGGCCCAGCCAGAAGAAGCCCCGCGGGCCCTCCGACTTCCTCCAGGCCCTCCACGACCACTGCGCCGCCGGGTTCGGTGAGATCGAGGCGTGGGCCGACGAGCCCGCCGAGGACGAGGAGAACCCGGCCCTGCACACGGCCACCGCCGACCAGGTGTGGCCGCTGCCCCTGGACGACGCGGCCCTGGCCCGTCGCCGCGCGGCCGCCGAGACCGTCCTCGCCCACCTGGAGACCTTGGACACCCTGGCCGCCCGGCAGGACGGCCGCCCGCCCGCCGCCCACGACCCCGACACGTTCGACGACCCCGACTGGCCGGCACCGCCGGACGACGAGGATCCGTACGCGGGGGAGTTCCCGTACGACGAGGGCGACCCCTACGGGGAGGACTTCGCGTACGGCGAGGACGGCCCGTACGGCGAGGACGGCCCGTACGGCGAGGACGGCCCGTACGGCGAGGACGGCCCGTACGGCGAGGACGGCCCGTACGGCGACGACAGCCCGTACAGCGAGGACAACCCGTACAGCGACGACAGCCCGTACAGCGACGAAGGTCTGCACGGCGAGGAGGGCAAGGACGGCCCGTACGGTAAGGACGGCCCGTACGGCCAGGACTTCGTGCGCGACAAGGAGTCGCACGCCCGGAGCCCTCATGCCCAGAGCCCGTACACCGAAGGCGCCGCCGCCCACGCGGAAGAGCCCGGAGACCAGGACTCCTGGAGTGCTGAGCGGCCGACCGTTCCCCACCAGGCGCCGCCCCCCGCGGAACCCGGCCGTCCCCGGCACCACACCGGCGAGGCCACCCCGGACATCACCCCGGAGGAGGCCCGCACCATCGCTTCCTGGGACCGCGACCTCGACGCGCTCACCGGCGAGCTGCTCCGCGCCCGGCAGAGCGTCACGGACGTCCCCCTGCCCGCCACCCTGACCGCCACCCAGCTGCTGCTCCTCGCCGAGGACCCGGACGGGCTCGCACAGGAACTCGCGCGCCCCATGCCACGCCCCCCACAGCCCTCCGCGCGCCGGGGCACCCGGTTCCACGCCTGGGTCGAAGCGCGCTTCGAGGAACTGACGCTGCCCATGCTGGAGCCGGACGAGCTGCCCGGCCGCGAAGCGGAGATCGCCGACGAACGCGACCTGGATGCCCTCAAGGAGGCCTTCGAGCGCACCGAGTACGCCCACCGCACCCCCTACCGGGTCGAGGAGCCCTTCCAGCTCACCCTCGCCGGCCGGGTCGTACGCGGCCGCATCGACGCCGTCTACAAGAACGGCGACGGCCACACCGCGACCTACGAGATCGTCGACTGGAAGACCAGCCGCACCCGCACCGCCGACCCGCTCCAGCTCGCCGTCTACCGGCTGGCCTGGGCCGAGCAGCAGCGCGTACCGACCGAATCGGTCACGGCCGCCTTCCTGTACGTACGCAGCGGCGAGGTCGTACGACCCGAGGGCCTGCCGGACCGATCCGCCCTGGAGCGGCTGCTCACGGGTGACAACCCGGGCGACACGGAAGCGGCACGCGAGGCAAGCCAAGTGTGACGAACCGCCCCCCGAGGATGTCGGCGCGGGCCGATAGGCTCGTGAGCATGAGCCAGACCCCGGACAGCGCTGTCCGCACGTACATCGAGCAACACCGCGCCGCCTTCCTCGACGACCTCGCCGCATGGCTGCGCATCCCCTCCGTGTCGGCCCAGCCCGACCACGCGCCCGACGTACGGCACAGCGCCGACTGGCTCGCCGCCAAACTCAAGGAGACCGGTTTCCCCACCGCCGAGATCTGGCAGACCCCGGGCGCCCCGGCCGTCTACGCCGAATGGCCCTCGGGCGCCCCCGACGCACCCACCGTCCTCGTCTACGGCCACCACGACGTGCAGCCCGCCGCCCGCGAGGACGGCTGGGACAGCGAGCCCTTCGAACCCGTCATCCGCGAAAACCGCCTCTACGCGCGCGGTGCGGCCGACGACAAGGGCCAGGTGTTCTTCCATACGCTCGGCGTCCGCGCCCACCTCGCCGCCACCGGCCGCACCGCCCCCGCCGTCAACCTCAAGCTGCTGGTCGAAGGCGAGGAGGAGTCCGGCTCCCCGCACTTCCGAAGCCTCGTCGAGGAGCACGCCGAACGGCTCACCGCCGACGCAGTGATCGTCTCCGACACCGGCATGTGGTCCGCGGACACCCCGACCGTCTGCACCGGCATGCGCGGCCTCGCCGAGTGCGAGATCCGGCTGCACGGCCCCGACCAGGACATCCACTCCGGTTCCTTCGGCGGCGCCGTCCCCAATCCGGCCACCGCCGCCGCCCGCCTCGTGGCAGCCCTGCACGACGAGCACGCGCGCGTGGCGATCCCCGGCTTCTACGACGGCATCGTCGAGCTGACCGACCGCGAACGCGAACTCTTCGCCGAGCTGCCCTTCGACGAGGAGCAGTGGCTGCGCACCGCAAAGTCGTACGCCACCCACGGCGAGGCCGGGCACACCACCCTGGAGCGCATCTGGGCCCGCCCGACCGCCGAGGTCAACGGCATCGGCGGCGGCTACCAGGGCCCCGGCAGCAAGACGATCATCCCGTCCTCGGCGATGGTGAAGCTGTCCTTCCGGATGGTCGCAGGCCAGGACCCCGCCCACATCGAAAAGGCCGTCCGCGCCTGGGCCGCCGAGCAGGTACCCGCCGGGATCCGGCACGAGATCAGCTTCGGCTCCGCCACGCGCCCGTGCCTGACCCCGCTCGACCACCCCGCGCTGCAGTCGGTGGCCCGTGCCATGGGCCGAGCCTTCCAGGGCCCGGTCCGCTTCACCCGTGAAGGCGGCTCCGGACCCGCCGCCGACCTCCAGGAGGTCCTCGGCGCCCCCGTCCTCTTCCTGGGCATCTCCGTCCCCTCCGACGGCTGGCACGCCCCCAACGAGAAGGTCGAGCTCGACCTCCTCCTCAAGGGCGTCGAGACCAGCGCCTACCTGTGGGGCGACCTCGCCGAGAACTGGCGTCACGCCCCCTGACCAGCAGCCGCCGTACGGGACGGCACCGCGCGCGGCACACTGGAAAACCGCCCCGCACGCCCCGCCCACGCCCGGCACGGTGCCCACCCGTCCTAGTCCCGCCTAACCGCCCGCCGAAACGAACCGTTCCACTGGGGGAGTTGGAAGCACCCGTGACCACCTGGACCGACCACACCGCAGACCGACCCATCTCGCTGACCGCCCCGAGCGGCATCGACCGCGCCGCCCACCACCGGCTCGACGAGGCCTGGCTCGCGGCGGCGTGGAGCCACCCCACAACCCGCTGCTTCGTGGTCTCCGGCGGCCAGGTGCTCATCGACGAGACGCCCGACGGCCGGACCGAACTCGTCATGACCCCCTCCTTCGAGGCGCCGCTCACCGAGGCCCACCGCTACTTCCTCGGCATCGACGAGGAAGGCGTCAGCTACTTCGCCCTCCAGAAGGACTCCCTGCCCGGCCGCATCGACCAGTCCGCGCGCCCCGCAGGCCTGCGCGAGGCCGGACTGCTCCTGTCCCCGCGGGACGCAGGCCTCATGGTGCACGCGGTCGGCCTGGAGAACTGGCAGCGCACCCACCGCTTCTGCTCCCGCTGCGGCGAGCGCACGGTCATCGCCGCCGCCGGCCACATCCGCCGCTGCCCCGCCTGCGGAGCCGAGCACTACCCGCGCACCGACCCGGCGGTGATCATGGCCGTCACCGACGAGGACGACCGGATCCTGCTCGGCCGCCAGGTCCACTGGCCCGAGGGCCGCTTCTCCACGCTCGCCGGCTTCGTCGAGCCCGGCGAGTCCATCGAGCAGTCGGTACGCCGCGAGGTCTTCGAAGAGGTCGGCGTCACCGTCGGGCCGGTCGAATACGTCGCCAGCCAGCCGTGGCCCTTCCCGTCCAGCCTCATGCTGGGCTTCATGGCCCGCGCCACCTCCACCGACATCAACGTCGACGGCGACGAGATCCACGAGGCCCGCTGGTTCTCCCGCGAGGAACTGCACGCAGCCTTCGAATCCGGCGAGGTGCTGCCCCCGTACGGCATCTCCATCGCCGCCCGCCTGATCGAGATGTGGTACGGCAAGCCACTCCCGACCAGGAGCTTCATCTGAACCCGAGCCGACGCACCGGCCGCCGACGCCGCACATCGGAGTGAGGCAGGACACAAGGCGCCGCACGCCGGAGTGAGGCAGGACACAAGGCGCCGCACGGAGTGAGGCAGGACACAAAAAGGGCGGCTCCCGAGGCACCACAGCCCCGGGAGCCGCCTTCCTCCGCACATGCGGAGACTCGTCAGGCGGCGAGCTTCTGCTTCACCTGAGCCAGCGACGGGTTCGTCAGCGTGCTGCCGTCCGCGAAGCGCACGGTCGGAACCGTCTGGTTTCCGCCGTTCGCCTTCTCCACGAACGCGGCAGACTCCGGGTCCTGCTCGATGTTGATCTCGGTGTAGGCGATGCCCTCCCGGTCCAGCTGGCTCTTCAGCCGACGGCAGTAACCGCACCAAGTCGTGCTGTACATCGTCACAGTGCCCTGCATGTCTCTCGCGCTCCTCAGGCAGCTCGGGGAAGGTCGTCCAGGGAGAAAACGTAAGGCATCGGCCGGGCATTCCCACCCGGGGTATCCACCCACCCCTGTGACGCCTGCCGCATTCATACGACTATCAGCACCCGCCTGTGGACAACCGACCCAGCCGTCACGGACGACCTGGCAGCATGGCGGTGTGACAGCAGCAACGCACTCCCCCCTCTTCCCGCAGGCACCGGACACGGCCGACGCGGTGCTCGAAGGGCTCGACCCCGAGCAGCGCGAAGTGGCCACCGCCCTGCACGGGCCGGTGTGCGTTCTGGCCGGAGCAGGCACGGGCAAGACCCGGGCGATCACCCACCGCATCGCCTACGGAGTGCGCGCAGGGATCCTCCAGCCGTCCAGTGTGCTCGCCGTCACCTTCACCAACCGCGCCGCCGGCGAGATGCGCGGCCGCCTGCGCCAGCTCGGCGCCCACGGCGTACAGGCCCGCACCTTCCACTCCGCCGCACTGCGCCAACTCCAGTACTTCTGGCCGAAAGCAATCGGCGGCTCCATGCCCCGGCTCGTCGACCGCAAGATCCAACTCGTCGCCGACGCGGCCGCCGCCTGCAAGATCCGCCTCGACCGGGGCGAGCTGCGCGACGCCACCGCCGAGATCGAATGGTCCAAGGTCACTCAGACCGTACCCGCCGACTACCCCTACGCAGCCGCGAAGGCCGGACGCGAGGCCCCCCGCGACCCGGCGGAGATCGCCCACCTCTACGCGGCCTACGAAGACCTCAAGCGCGACCGGGCCGTCATCGACTTCGAGGACGTCCTGCTGCTGACCGTCGCCGTCCTCCAGGACCGGCACGACATCGCCGAACAGGTCCGCAGCCAGTACCAGCACTTCGTCGTCGACGAGTACCAGGACGTCAGCCCCCTCCAGCAGCGGCTGCTGGAACTGTGGCTGGGCGAGCGCGACAGCCTGTGCGTCGTCGGCGACGCCAGCCAGACGATCTACTCATTCACAGGAGCAACGCCCGACCACCTCCTCGACTTCCGGCTGCGCCATCCCGGCGCCACCGTCGTCAAACTCGTCCGCGACTACCGCTCCACGCCCCAGGTGGTCCACCTCGCCAACGGCCTGCTCGCCCAAGCTCGCGGCCGCGCCGCCGACCACCGGCTCGAACTGGTCTCCCAGCGTGCCGCCGGCCCCGAACCCCTCTACACCGAGTACACCGACGAGCCCGCCGAGGCCGAGGGCGCCGCCCGCCGCATCCGCGAACTGATCGACGCCGGCGTCCCCGCCGCCGAGATCGCCGTCCTCTTCCGCACCAACTCCCAGTCCGAAACCTACGAACAGGCCCTCGCCGACGCCGGCGTCTCCTACCAGCTGCGCGGCGCCGAACGCTTCTTCGACCGCCCCGAGGTGCGCAAGGCCGGCATCGCCCTGCGCGGCGCGGCCCGCTTCGGCGGCAACGACTCCCTGCTCGACGACGCCGTGGACCTGCCCTCACAAGTGCGTGCGGTCCTGTCGGGGGAAGGCTGGACCAGCCAGCCGCCGGCCGGCTCCGGCGCCGTCAGAGAACGCTGGGAGTCCCTGGCCGCCCTGGTCAACCTCGCCCACGACTTCGCCGCGGCCCGGCCGGGAGCAACCCTCGGCGACCTCGTGGCCGAACTCGACGAACGGGCCAACGCTCAGCACGCCCCCACCGTCCAAGGCGTCACCCTGGCCTCCCTGCACGCGGCCAAGGGCCTGGAGTGGGACGTCGTCTTCCTGGTCGGTATCGCCGAAGGCATGATGCCGATCACCTACGCCAAGACCGACGAGCAGGTCGAGGAGGAACGCCGCCTCCTCTACGTCGGAGTCACCCGCGCCCGAGAACGCCTCCACCTCTCCTGGGCCCTGTCCCGCGCACCCGGCGGCCGGCCCAACCGCAGGCCCAGCCGCTTCCTCGACGGCCTGCGCCCCGGCTCCACCGCCACCGTCGGCCACACCGGGACGGCCGCAGCCGGCGGCATCGAACGCGGAACCCGAGCCGGCGCCCCCGCAGTCCGCCGGCGTACCCAGCGCACCCCGGCCCGCTGCCGGGTCTGCGGCCGCACCCTCGCCGACGCGGGCGAAATGAAGCTGATGCGCTGCGAGGACTGCCCCTCCGACATGGACGAGGGCCTCTACGAACGGCTGCGTGCATGGCGAGCCGTTCAGGCCGAACGCAGCGGACAGCCCGACTTCTGCGTCTTCACGGACCGCACCCTGATGGCCATCGCCGAAGCGCGGCCCGACAGCCCGGCCGAACTCTCCCGCATCCCCGGCGTCCTCAGCCGCAAGCTGCAGCGCTACGGCACCGACGTACTGGCCATCTGTGCAGGCCAGGAAGGTATGGAGGGCGACGGGAGCGACTGATACCAACTCGTCGAAAAAATAGTTTGCGCATGCCCCAGCAATCCCCATAGGTTCTAGGCACGGAAGCCGCGGCCTTCTCGAAGGCCGAGTTCCGTGTTGTACTTGCATATCCGAACGGACTGGCTCACCCCAGTCCCCAAGACGCCGAGAGGAGGCGAGTCCAGTGATCAGCATCAAGACCAGCATCAGCAGCAGCGCGGCCAAACTGACCGATCGCTCGGCCGTCTCCACGTGCATTCTCGGCGTCTCGAACCAGGGCACCGGTCTGTCCGGCATCCGTGCCGACCGTCCGGCACCCGCCCTGTCTCTCGCGGGTCTTCCCGTCCGCGAGCGCAATGAGCGACCGACCAAGGCACTGGAAGCGGTAGAGGCGCAGGCACATGCCTATGCCTTTGCGGCGGCCGGTGCCGGATTCCGGAAGCAGACGACGCAGCACCACCTGATGTGGGCCTTCCGTGGGCCAGAACCCTGGAGTGATCCAGCCTGATCGCCGATCAGGCCGGCGCCTTCAGGGCCGCGGAACCCCACCCGGGATCCGCGGCCCTTCTGTTTGCCCCGAACGGGGACGACGGAGCGAAGGGGCCTCGGGACAGGAAAGAACCCGGTACCACGCCGACACCCGGTCAACAGGCCGGACCGACCAGACGAGGAAGACCAACCGTGCAACTCGAAGCGCACGCCCCGTCCGTACCGCCTTCACAGACGATCCCCCCGCCCGGCCTCACGGAGGACTCCACCTTGACCCCCCTCACCGCGCTCACCGCGCTCGACGACGCCATCGAGAACCTCGGCGTACCCGTCCCCTGCCGCTCCTACGACCCGGAGGTCTTCTTCGCCGAGTCGCCGGCGGACGTCGAGTACGCCAAGTCCCTCTGCCGCACCTGCCCGCTGATCGAGGCCTGCCTCGCCGGCGCCAAGGAACGGCGTGAGCCCTGGGGCGTCTGGGGTGGCGAGCTGTTCGTCCAGGGTGTCGTCGTCGCCCGGAAGCGGCCGCGTGGCCGCCCGCGCAAGAACCCGGTCACGGCATGAACACCGCAGGAACGATCGACCGCCCCCTCACGCACGACCCCAAGAAGCAGGCCCCGATGAAGCCGTCCACCAGCGAGCCCGCAGGCTCCGCGACCCCAGACTTCACCACCACCGGCGCGACCGACTCGCGTCAGAACAGGACCCGAGAGATGCAACTCATCCCAGAAGCCCTGGCTCGTGCGCATATGCGCGACCGGCTGCACGAGGCCGACCGGGAACGCCGCGCCATGCGCCTGGCGACCGCCCGGCGGATGCAGCGCCGAGCGGAGCGCGCCTCGCTGCGCGCCCGCCGCGCGCTCGCCATGGCCGTCATGCAGTAATCGAACACACCCGAAGCGGTGGCCTCCCGGTCCAGGGAGGCGAAACCTTCCCCGCGGGGGCCGGTCCGACCGAACCGGCCCGCCCCCCCCGGGGGGTGTGGCGGGCAATACCCCCACCCGCGGGTTATTGTGGGCCGGGGTCGGGTGTTACCCGCGGGAGTGTTGAGGGCGGCGGCACC
>NZ_JBFAET010000063.1:0-44400 GCF_040642095.1 Streptomyces sp. NPDC020362 | reverse complement strand
AAGCACGTTGGACCAGTCCACCGGCAGGCCGGCGACGTGGGCCTCCAGCAGCGACAGCAGCGCACGGTCCAGCCCGCCGATGTCACGGCGGAGTGTGCCGACGGGCACGCCGGGCGCGCCGACCGCCTCAAGGGTCTGCTGCACACCGACCGCGAGCAGCGGGTGCGGGCTCGCCTCCACGAAGAACCTGAACCCGTCCGAGGCCAGCGCCTCGATCGCGTCCTGGAACAGCACGGTCTGCCGCAGGTTGCGGTACCAGTAGCCGGCGTCCAGCTCGTGCCCGGCGAGCCGGGTGCCGGTCACCGTCGAGTACAGCGGTACCGTGCCGTCCACCGGCTCGATCCCGTCGATCGCGGCGAGGAGTTCGTCGCGTATCGCTTCCACCGCCGCGGAGTGGGAGGCGAAGTCCACCTCGATCCACCAGGCCCACACGCCGTCGGCCTTGCACTTTCCGGCGAAGCCGCGCAACGCCTCCGAGGCGCCGGAGACCACCACGGAGTCCGGACCGTTGACCGCGGCGAGCGACAACTCGTCCCCCCAGGGCGCGAGACGCTCCAGGGTCTGGTGCGCCGAAAGCCCGACGGACAGGGCTCTGCCCTTCCCGGAGAGTCCGACGAGCAGCCGGGAGCGGGTCACCGCGACGCGCGCCGCATCGGCGAGAGTGAGCGCGCCCGACACACAGGCGGCCGCGATCTCGCCCTGCGAGTGCCCGACGACCGCGTCGACCCGCACGCCCCACGACTGCCATAGCCGGGCCAGCGAGACCATGACGGCGAACAGCGCGGGCTGGACCACGTCGATGCGGTCGAGCAAATGCCCGTCGGTACCGGCCACGACGTCCAGCAGACGCCAGGTGACGAGTTCGTCCATCACGTCCGCGCACGCGCGCATGGAGTCGGCGAAGACCGGTGACTCGGCCATAAGATCGCGAGCCATGCCCGACCACTGGCCGCCCTGCCCGGGGAACATCAGTGCCATACCGCCCTCGGCCGCGATGTCCGCGACCACTCCGTGTGGCAGGCTCTCACCGGTCGCCAGAACGTCCAGGCCGTCCAGCAGGGTGGCGCGGTCAGCGGCCAGCACCGCGGCCCGATGGTGGAAGAGCGACCGTGTGGTCGCCAGCGACCAGGCCACGTCGGCCAGGCGGGCCTGCGGCTGGGCCCGGAGGAAGGAGCGCAGCCGCTCGGCCTGGGCGCTGAGTGCGGCAGGGGACTTGGCCGACAGCACGACCGGTACCGTCGACGGCTTTCCGGAGCCCACCGCGTCCGTCTCCCGCGCCGGGTCCCCGCCGTCCCGCGGGTCGTCGTCGGCCGTCGGCTCCGCCTCGGGCGCCGTCGTCCGGGCGTCATGTTCCAGGACTACGTGCGCGTTGGTGCCGCTCATGCCGAAGGCCGACACCGCGGCCCGGCGCGGCCGGTCCAGCTCCGGCCAGGGCATCGCCTCCGTGAGCAGCCGAACCTGCCCCTCTCCCCAGTCGACCTCCCGCGTCGGCGCGCTGACGTGCAGCGTCCTGGGCATCACGCCGTGCCGCAGGGCGAGGACGGCTTTGATGATCCCGCCGACGCCGGCCGCGGCCTGCGCGTGGCCGATGTTGGACTTCATCGATCCGAACCACAGGGGACGCCCGGGATCGCGGTCGGTTCCGTAGACGTCGACCAGTGTCCGGGCCTCGATGGGATCGCCGAGCGGGGTCGCGGTGCCGTGCGCCTCGACCATGTCGACCTGGCCGGGCGCGACCTGGGCGGCGCGCAACGCGGCCTCGATAACCCGGTGCTGTGAGGGCCCGTGTGGCGCGGTGAGGCCGTTGGAGGCGCCGTCCTGGTTGAGCGCGGAGCCACGTACCACGGCTAGCACCTCGTGGCCGTTGCGGCGGGCGTCCGACAGCCGTTCCAGGACCAGCATGCCGGCGCCCTCGGACCAGCTGGTGCCGTCGGCGTCGTCGGAGAACGACTTGCACCGGCCGTCGGGGGCGAGCGCGCGCTGCCTGCTGTACTCGCTGAACACCGTCGGGCTGGCGATCACCGCGGCAGCACCGGTCAGCGCGAGGGTCGTCTCACCACGGCGCAGCGACTCGCACGCCAGGTGCAGCGCGACGAGGGCCGACGAGCAGGCGGTGTCCACCGTCATCGCCGGGCCTTCCAGGCCCAGGGTGTACGCGATGCGGCCCGAGGCGACGGCGGGGGCGACACCGGTCACGACATGTCCCTCGACTTCCGAGGGAATCGTGGGCGCCCCGGAGCCGTAGCTGTGTGCGGACATGCCGACGAACACACAGGTGCTGCTGCCGCGCAGTGTTTCCGGGATGATGCCCGCCCGTTCCACGGCTTCCCAGGAGGTCTCCAGCAGCAGCCTCTGCTGCGGGTCCATCGCAAGAGCCTCTCGGGGGGAGATGCCGAAGAACGGGGCGTCGAACTCGGCGGCGCCGCCCAGGAATCCGCTCTCCGTGACATAGCTTCTGCCCGGTGCGTCAGGGTCGGGGTCGTAGAGGGTGTCCAGGGGCCAGCCGCGGTCGGTGGGCAGTGGTCCGATCGCGTCCCCGTCGCCGAGGACGAGGTCCCAGAGCTGCTCCGGTGAGTCGACTCCGCCGGGGAACCGGCAGCTCATACCGATGATGGCGATGGGCTCGGTGGCGCGGTCGCGGACCTCCTTCAGGCTCTGTTTCGTGCTGCGCAGGTCGGCGGTGACGCGTTTGAGGTAGTCGCGGTACTTGTCTTCGTTTGACATGTGGGCGGGCTCCAGAGTGCCGTGCTCGTCCGTACGGAAGGCGGGGGCGTCGGGGGAGGGCGGAGACGAGGGGTCAGTCCCCGCCGAGCTCCTGGTCGACGAACGCGAAGACGTCCTCGTCGCTCTCGCCCTCGAAGACGGTGTCAAGATCCTGTGAGGGGCGCTGCCCGGGTGTGTCCGCGTGGCCGTCGACCCACCTCCACAGCAGTGCTTCCAGCCGCGTTGTGACGCGGCGCCGCTCGGCGTCGTCCGGCTGCTGCGCCGACAGCATCTCGGCCAGCCGGTCGATCTCGGCGTTCAGCGGTGAAACGGGCTCGGCGGGCCCCAGCAGCACCAGCAGACGGTCCGCGAGTGCGGCCGGTGTCGGGAAGTCGAACACCAGCGTCGCCGACAGGGTCAGGCCCGTCGCCGCGGTCAGCCGGCTGCGCAGCTCGACCGCTCCCAGGGAGTCCAGGCCCAGCTCGGTGAACGTCTGGCCGACGGCAACGGCCATGGCCGAGCCGTAACCGAGCACCGCCGCGGCCAGCTGCCGGACCAGCGTCGTCAGCCGGCCCCGTCGGTCGGCCTCAGGAAGGCCCGCGAGTTCGGTCTTCAGCGCGTTTGCGGAGTCATCGTCGTCAGCGCGGTCCCGGACACCGGCCAGCCGGTGCAGAAGGGCGGGCAGGCCGGGCTCGGCCGCCCGGCTCCGCAGGGTGCGCCGGTTGAAGGGAGCGGCCACCAGCAGGGCGTCGCCGTCGCCGGTGGTCGCCGCGTCGAACAGGGCGAGCCCCAGCCGGGTGGGCAGCGCGACGAGCCCGGCACGCGCCATCCGTCGTACGTCGGCGTCCGTGACGTCCCGGGTCAGCTCGGTGGCCTCCTGCCACAACCCCCACGCGAGGGACACCGCGGGCAGCCCCGCCGCCCGGCGGTGCTGGGCCAGCGCGTCCAGGAACGCGTTTGCCGCGGCATAGTTGCCCTGTCCGGGCGCGCCCATCACACCGGCCGCCGAGGAGAACAACACGAAGGCGGCGAGGTCCAGGTCCTGGGTGGCCTCGTGCAGCGCCCAGGCGGCCTCGGCCTTGGGGGCCAGCACCGTTGCCAGGCGCTCCGGGGTCAGCGCCGCCAGAACACTGTCATCGATCACACCGGCGGCGTGCACCACGGCGGTCAGCGGGTGTTCGGGCGGCACCGAGGCGAGCGCAGCCGTGACGGTCGCCCGGTCGGCGAGGTCGCCGGCGTGGACCCGGACATCGGCGCCGAGCCCGGCGAGTTCGCGCAACGCCCGCTCGGCGCCGGGGGTGCCGGCCCCCCGTCGGCTCAGCAGCAGCAGTCTGCGCATTCCGCGTACCTCCACCAGGTGACGGGCGACCCGCAGGCCGAGTCCTCCGGTGCCACCGGTGATCAGCACGGTGCCGTGCGGGTCCCATGCCGGCGCGGCTGTGCGTACCCGGCTGCCGGACAGCGCCTCCTCCTTGCCGACCGCGGGACGTGGCAGGTCCGGCAGTTCGTTGAGGGCTTCGGCCAGTGGTCCGGTCCCGAAGTCCCGTGCGTCGGCGAACCGTGTGTCGTCGGCCGTGAACCGGCGGACCGCCTCTGCGGCCGGCTCCGAGGCGGAGTCGGCTTCGTCGGGGAGGTTGAGAACCAGTCCGATCGGCCGGCCGCGCAGTGCCGGGGCGAAGGCGTGCGCGGCCTCCTCCGTGCGCGAGGACGCGAGGTGGGCGGCGTCGAGGCCGAGGGCACGCAGCAACGCTCGGGGGGCGGGCGCCGCAGTGGCGAAGACCTCCAGGCCCCGGTGCAGGGCCAGCGCCACGACGGCGTGGTCCAGCAGCGTGGCCGCGTCGTGCACCAGGACCGGCCGGTCCTTCGGCACCCGCGCGAGCACCCCCGCCGCACGCAGATACGCCGCGGCCGACGCCGCGCGCGGGTACGACCAGCCGGCGGGCACGGCGCGCAGTGTCCGCGCGTCGACCAGGACCGTGCGCTCGTCCGTGACCCGCTCGCCGGTCAGCGCCCGGTCGCCGGGAGCGAAATCCGTGACGTCCGTACCGGCGGCGAGTACCGAACCGGCCGCGCCGCCGCCGGACACCGCCCGCACCGCAAGAAGCACCTGGCCCTCGTCCGCGGTCCCAGGCGAGGTCGCCGACGGCATGGTCAGGTCGGCCGGGACGAGGCGGGGCACGAGCACCTCGCCGTCCCGGACCGCGTACTGCGCCTCCCCGTGCGCCAGCACGGCCGGCAGTTGGGCGGACGAGGACTCCCGGCTGTCGAGGTCCACCAGCACGAACCTGCCGGGGTGCTCGGACTGCGCCGACCGCACCAGCCCCCATACGGCGGCCTGCGCGGGATCGGGCTGTTCCTGCGGGGTGGCGGCCACCGCGCCGCGGGTGAGGACGACGAGTCGGCTGTCGTCGGTACGCCCGTCGGCAAGCCAGTCGTGCACGAGACCGAGCGCGCGGCTGGTCTCCTCGGCCACCGCGGCCCCGGAGTCCGGCTCGGCGTTCTTCCACCAGACCAGGACGGCCTCACCGGGATCCTCTTCATCGTCGAGCACGCCACGCAGGGAAGCGGCGGTTCGCACGGTCGGCACGACGTCGTGCCAGCGGGCCGGCGTGCCGGCGCCGCCGACCGCCGTCCACCGTTGGTGCTCGCGCTCCGGTGCGGGGCCCGCGTCGGACCATGCCACCCGGAACAGGTTGTCCCGGATCGCGTCCTGCGTGGCGTCGGCCGAGCCGATCGGACGCACTGTCAGCCCGGCGACGGTGGCGACGGGCGCTCCGTCGCCGTCCGCCAGGTCGAGTGTGGCAACGCCGTCCACGCCTCCCCGCAGCCGTACCCACAGCTCGGTGGCACCGGTGGCGTGCAGGGTGACGCCCTGCCACAGGAAGGGCAGCATGGCCGTGCTCTCGTTCCCGCCGCGCAGAGCCAGTGTGTGCAGCGCCGCGTCGGACAGGGCCGGGTGCAGACCGAACCGCCGAGCCTGGCCGTGGGCCTCGTCGGGCAGCCGCACCTTCGCGTAGAGGGCCTCGCCGTCGGACCAAGCCTGCGTCAGCCCTCGGAACCGCGGTCCATAGGCGAGCCCGGCGGCCGACAGGCGGTCGTAGAGTCCGGTGATGTCCAACTGCTCGGCACCTGCGGGCGGCCAGGCCGACCGGGTGGCCGCGGACGCCTCCGTCGTGGAAAGGGTGCCGGTGGCGTGCCGGATCCAGACGTCGCCGCCGTCTTCCCCTTCCGTCCTGTCCTCGCGGGAGTACACCGAGATCTCCCGTCGGCCCTGGTCGTCCGGTCCGCCGATCTCGGCCCGCAGCAGCCGGGCGCCTTCGGCCGCCAGCACCAGGGGGCTCTCCAACACCAGTTCGTCGAGCCCCGGGCAGCCGGTCGCACGGCCCAGATGCAGGGCGAGCTCGACGAAGGCAGTGCCGGGTAGAAAGATCTGGCCGCCGACGACGTGGTCGCCCAGCCAGGCATGTGTTGACAGGGACATCCGGCCGAACGCGGAGATGCCTGCGCCGTCAAGGGTGGTGGTGAGGGCGCCGAGCAGAGGGTGCCCTGCGGGTTCCAGACCGGCCGTCGCGACATCGGCGGCGGCTGGCTCGTCCGGCCAGAACCGGGTGTGCTGGAAGGGATACGGAGGCAGCACGACCGGTCGCGCCACTGTCCGGGGGAAGATCCGGGTCCAGTCCACGGGCACCCCGCCCTCCCACAACCGGACGAGCTCGGCAAGGACCTCCGCCCTGCCCCACCGGGTCTGTGGACCGAAACCGCTCTCCAGCATCCGGCCCTCGTCTTCGGGGGCGGTTGCCGGCACCGCGGCGTCCACGTCGAGTGCTTCACCAAGGGTGTGGTCTCCGCCCAGGTAGGCGGCGGCGCGGGCGGCGTCGCCACGCCAGGCGACCGGCTGTACGCCGAGGTGACGCCACATCCGCAGCAACGCGAGCCATCCGGTCAGGGAGACCAGCCGTCCGTCCAGGTCCTTCTCGATCGCGGCCGGCACGTCCTCGCCGGTGGCCGTGGTGAGTTCGGCGGCGGCCTCCGCCAGCTCGTCGGCGAAGGGCGCAAAGGCGTCGCGCAGGTCGCGGATGTCGGCGGCGGCGGCCGGATCACCGGTCAGTCGCAGGGTGGCCACAGCCGGTTCCGCGACCGCGGCGGCGGCCGACGCACTCATCAGCCGCGCGGCGAGCGTTCCGGTGTCCCCGCCCACGACGGCGGCGCGGTGGGCGAACCGTGTGGCGCGGCCCGCCAGTGCGGTGGCCACCTCGACGGCCGACGCTGCGGCGGCCGTACCGGTGGTTACCGCGTCCGCGATCCGGGCGCACTGATCCCGCAGCGCCGCGTGTGTGCGTGCCGAGACCATCCAGACGACCGGTCCGGCGGCGGGTGCGGGCCAGGTGCCGGCGTCGGGTTCCGGCGGGGCCTCTTCGATGATCACGTGCGAGTTGGTTCCGCTGATGCCGAACGAGGAGATGCCGGCGCGGCGGGTACGCTTCCCGGCGGGCCATGGCCGCGCCTCGGTCAGCAGCCGGACGCTGCCGTCGCTCCAGTCGACATGGGGGGTCGGGCGGTCGATGTGCAAGGTGCGCGGCAGCGACTCGTGGCGCAGCGCCTGCACCATCTTGATGAGACCGGCCATGCCGGCGGCGGCCTGTGTGTGGCCCAGGTTGGACTTCAGGGAACCAAGCCACAGCGGCTGCTCCGCCGGTCGCCGCCCGTAGGTGGCCTGGAGTGCCTGCGCCTCTATCGGGTCCCCCAGCACGGTGCCCGTGCCGTGCGCCTCCACGGTGTCGATCTGGGCGGGGGAGAGCCCCGCGTCGGCCAGGGCCTGCCGGATGACCCGCTGCTGTGCGGGCCCGTTGGGCGCGGTGAAGCCGTTGGACGCCCCGTCGGAGTTGACTGCCGAGCCACGGATCAGCGCCAGCACCGGATGCCCGTTGCGGCGGGCATCGGACAGCCGTTCGACAGCGATCAGCCCGACGCCCTCTGCCCATCCCGTGCCGTCGGCGGACGCCGAGAAAGGCTTGCAGCGTCCGTCGGGAGCCAGCCCGCGCTGACGGCTGAACTCGACGAACACCAGCGGGCTACTGATCACCGTGGCGCCGCCGGCCAGGGCGAGCGAGCACTCCCCCCTGCGCAGCGACTGCATGGCCAGGTGCAGCGCGACCAGGGACGACGAGCACGCCGTGTCCACCGTCAGGGCAGGTCCCTCCAGCCCGAACAGGTAGGAGATACGGCCGGAGGCCACTGACAGGGCGTTGCCCGTCGCGAGATGGCCCCGCACCTCCTCGGCCGACTGGGTCGCGGCGCTGATGTAGCCCTGGGTCCCGACACCCACGAACACCCCGGTGCGCGATCCGCGCAGGTCGGCCGGGTCAGCTCCGAGTCCCTCGAACAGCTCCCAGGACGTCTCCAGCAGCAGCCGCTGCTGCGGGTCCATCGCCAGCGCCTCACGCGGCGACAGGCCGAAGAACTCCGCGTCGAATCCGGCCGCGGCGGTGAGGAAGCCGCCACTGCGCACATACGACGTGTCGGGCCGGGCGGGGTCGGGATCATAGAGCGCTTCGACGCCCCAGCCCCGGTCGGAGGGGAAGTCACCGATGACGTCCCGTCCTTCTGCGACCACCCGCCACAGGTCCTCGGCGCTCGCCACCCCGCCGGGAAACCGGCAGGCCATGCCGACCACGGCGATCGGTTCCGCCGCCTTCTCCTCGGCGGCCCGCTGGCGCTCGCGGGTCTCGTGCAGCTCTGCGGTTACCTTTTTCAGATAATCGAGCAGTTCGCTCTCGCTGGCCATGGTCACTCCGCTTCCGGTTCGGAACCAATGCCGAGTTGGCTGGTGATGAAGGCGAGAACCGAGTCGGCGTCGGCGTTCGCCAGTTCGACCGATGGGCTGTCGCCCATCGGAGCGGGGGACAGCGCCCTGGTCAGTTCCCGCAGCCGGGCCACGACCGCCGCGCTGCCCTGCTCGTCGAGAGGGAGGCCAGCGACGAGCTCGTCCAGCCGGTCGATCTCGGCCAGGACCGGCTCCGGCCCCACCGCCGACCCGCTGAGCAGTGCGGACCGCAGGGACTGCGCCAGGGCATGAGGGGTCGGATGGTCGAGGACCGAAGCCGCCGGCAGAGCCAACCCGGTGACGGTGTACAGGCGGTTGCGTAGTTCCACGGCGGTCAACGAGTCGAACCCGAGGCTCTGGAAGGACTGACGGCCGTCGAGCGTGCCTTCGGCGGTCCCGAGCGTCAGAGCCACCTGCCGGCCGACGATCTTCAGTAAGTGCTCACGCTGCTCGTCCGCCGGGAGCCTCAGCAAGGTATGGGCCAGCCGTTCGGCGGGCTCCGGCCCGGACGCGGAGTAGCCGGAGACCAGTTCGGTCAACTGCGGACTCGGCCGGCCCGGTCGGACCTTCATGGCGAACCGGTCCCATTCCACGTCAGCGATGATCACTGCGGGCAGGTCGTCGGCGGCGGCCCGCCATAGCGCTTCGACCGCTTGGTCGGGGTCCATGGGCGTCAGACCGCCCTGCCGCAGCCGACCGGTGTCGGCGTCCTGTGCCATGCCGGCCGCCGCCCACGGTCCCCAGGCGACGGCGGTTCCGGGAAGCCCGAGGGCGTGGCGGTGCTCGGCAAGCGCGTCGAGATGAGCGTTGGCGGCGGCGTAACCGCCCTGGCCCGGAGTCCCGACTGCGCCGGAGAGGGAGGAGAACAGGATGAACGCGGACAGCGGCACATCAAGGGTCAGCTCGTGCAAATACTCGGCCGAACGGGCCTTGGCGTCCAGCACATCCGCCAGACGCCCCGGAGTCTGGCCGTCCAGCACTCCGTCATCCAGGACGCCGGCGGCGTGCACGACTGCACGTAGGGGCCGGTCCGGCGGGATCGACGCCAGCACTTCGGCGACCTGCGCGCGGTCGGAGACGTCGCAGGCTGCGACGGTTACTGCGGCGCCGAGTCGATCCAATGCGGCGCACAGCTCGGGCACGCCGGGGGCCCGAGGGCCTCGTCGGCCGACGAGCAGCAAGTGGACGCCGCCGCGCTCGGCCAGCGAAAGCGCGACGCGGGAGCCGAGCCCGCCGGTGCCGCCGGTGATCAGCACGGTGCCGGTGAGGTCCAGCGGCCGTACCGTGGCATCCGGCAGGGGCACGACGCGGCGTGCCAGGATCCTGCCCGCGCGCAGAGCGAGCTGGTCCTCGGCGGCACCCAGCGCGGTGGCCAGCAGCGGCCCGACGTCCTCAGCGGCGGACGGCAGGTCGACCAGGCCGCCCCACCGGTCGGGGTGTTCCAGGGCGACGACACGGCCGAGTCCCCACACGGCGGCGGACCACAGGTCGGGGGCCTCACCGTCGATGGCGACCGCCCTCCGGGTCAGGCACCACAGCGGTGCCGCGAGCCCCGCGTCCCCCAACGCCTGGACCAGGGCGAGTGTCGTTTCCAGTGCCACGGGCCGGCCCTTCGGCCCGGTGCCGGAGGTGAGGGCCAGCGTGGAGATCACACCGTCCGGCGCTGGGGCTTTCGCGAGTATCCGGCCGTATTCGGCGCGGTCGGCCGCCTCGGGGACCGGCAGATGTACGACCTTCGCCCCGAGCTTTGACAGGACAGCGCCGAGACCGTGGTCGTCGCCCACCAGGAGCCAGGTCCCGGTCAGGGACCTGGCCGCCGGGGAGACCGGACGCCACACGACCGCGTGGCGGCGGCCGTTCCCCGAGGCGTGGCGCGCCGCGCGTTCGCGCCACCGGGCGAGGGCGGGCAGCAATTCCGCCAGGCCGACGTGCTCCCCCGCACCGAGTTCGGCGGCCACTGTCGCGGCGTCGGCCTGGGAGACAAGCTCCCAGAAGCGCGCATCCTCGCCGATACTCGACCGTGGTACGGCATCGAGCCAGTGCCGTTCCCGCTGGAAGGGATAGGTCGGCAGGTCGACATGGACACCACAGCGGGGCAGTAGCGGGGCCAAGTCGACCGGGACGCCATGGCAGTGCAGCCGGGCCAGGGCGGTCAGAGCCGACCGGGCCTCGGGCCGATCACGGTGGAGCACCGCCACATTCAGTGTGTCCGGGTCGTCCAGGCTGTCGGCGGCCATGCCGGTCAACACCCTGTCGGGGCCCAGCTCGACGAAGGTGGTGACGCCGTCCGCGACAAGGGTGCGCACACCGTCGGCGAAGCGAACGGTGCCGCGCACGTGGTCCACCCAGTAACGGGGGTCGGACAGCTGGGCGGCGGAGGCCTGCTCGCCGGTGGCGTTGGAGACCACCGGGACGGAGGGCGCGTGGTACTTGACCGACAAAGTGACCTGGAGGAATTCGTCGAGCATCCCGTCCATTCGTGGCGAGTGGAAGGCGTGACTGACGTTCAGCCGCCTGGCGGGTCTGCCCCGGGCCTGCCAGCGCTCGATCAGCTCCGTCACCGTGTCCTCGTCGCCGGACACGACCACGGATCGCGGGCCGTTGACCGCGGCGATGCCCACTTGGTCCGCGCGGTCCTGCAGCAGGTCGATGATCTCGGACTCGTATGCCTGCAGCGCTGCCATGGCGCCACCCGGCGGCAATGCCTGCATCAGGCGTGCCCGGGCGACCACCACGGCACAGGCGTCGACGAGCGACAGCACCCCGGAGACGTACGCAGCGACGAGTTCGCCGAGAGAGTGGCCGAGCAGCCGGTCAGGTCGCACACCCCACGAGTCCAGCAGCGCGAACAGCGCGGCCTCGACGGCGAACAGGCCGGGCTGGGCGAACTCGGTGGTGTCCAGCAACGCCGACTCCGCCGTGCCGGCGTCGGCGAACACGATCTCCCGCAGCGGCCGTGACAGATGCCGGTCCAGCTCGGCGCAGACCGCGTCGAACTCCGTCGCGTAGGCGGGGAACGTCTCGTACAACTCGGCGCCCATGCGGGCGCGTTGGCTGCCCTGGCCGGAGAACAGGAAGGCGATCCGGCCGGTCCCGCGCACCTCGCCGCTTACGGCGTCCAAATGTTCGTTTCCCGCGGCCAGCGCCGAGAGCGCCGCGCGCAGCCCGCCGAGGTCCGGGCCGAGGAGGACCGCACGGTGCTCGAACCGACTGCGGGTGGTGGCCAGCGCCCGCGCGACGTGCGACGGTTCCGCCTGCGGCCGGCGGGCCGTCCAGTCGAGCAGCGCCGCCGCCTGTGCGGCCAACGCCCGCGCCGAACGCCCGGAGAGCAGCCACGGCAGCAACGGAGACTCCGGCTTTTCACGGCCGGTACCGGAGTCCTGGGCTCCGATCGCCTCCGCGGCCCCGATCGTCGCCCGGGCCGACACGGGCTCGGGGGCCTCTTCCAGCAGCAGATGCGCGTTGGTCCCGCTGATCCCGAAGGCCGACACGCCCACCCGCCGGGCATACCCGCCGTCGGTCCACGGCAGCGCCCTGGTCGCCGGCTGGACCGTGCCCGCCGACCAGTCGGCATCGGGCGTGACCTCGTCGGCATGCAGGGTGGAAGGCAAAATGCGGTGCCGGAGTGCCATCACGGCCTTGATCACTCCGGCGACCCCGGCTGCGGCCTGTGTGTGACCGACGTTCGACTTCACGGAACCGATCGCCAGCGGATCGCCCGCCTTGCGTGCCGTGCCGTAGACCGCGGTCAGTGCCTGGACCTCGATCGCGTCGCCCAGGCGGGTGCCAGCGCCGTGCGCCTCGACCAGGTCGACCTCGCCCACCGGCACACCGGACGCGGCCAGCGCGTCCCGCATCACCTGCTCCTGCGCCGTCCTGGCCGAAGTCGCCGCCGGTGACAGACCGTCCGGCGCGGTGATGCCGGCCAGTCCGTCGCACGCGCCCACGGAGTTGACCGCTGATCCGCGGATCACCGCGAGCACCGGGTGGCCGTGCCGACGCGCGTCCGAGAGCCGTTCAAGGAGCAGAACGCCGGCGCCCTCGCCGAGGCCGAAGCCGTCCGCCCCCGCGCCGAACGCCTTGCACCGGCCGTCTGGGGCCAGCAGCCGCCTGCTGCCGAGGTCGACGAGGGCTCTCGGCGACGACATCACGGTCACCCCACCCGCGAGGGCGGCCACGCACTCCCGCTCGCGCAGCGAGCCCACGGCCAGATGCAGGGCGACCAACGAAGAGGAACACGCGGTGTCGACGGTCTGGGACGGTCCGCGCAGCCCCAGCGTGCCGGAGACGCGTCCTGAGACCAGCGCGCCCGCCGTACCTGCGACAAGGTACCCTCGCGCGGCCTCACCCGCCGCGGCGTGCACGTCCGAGTAGTCATGAACGCTGGATCCGACGAACACTCCGATCCGGCGGCCGCGCAGGGACCGGGGATCGATGCCCGCGTTCTCCACGGCTTCCCAGGAAATCTCCAACATCAGCCGCTGCTGGGGGTCGAGGGCCGCGGCCTCCTGTGGTGAGATCCCGAAGAACGCCGCGTCGAACTGGTCGGCGTCGTGCAGGAAGCCGCCCGAACGGCTGTGACCGCGCCCCGGAGCGTCTGGATCCGGATCGTACAGACCCGCCAGATCCCAGCCGCGGTTGACGGGCAGCTCCGAGACGGTGTCTCGGCTCCCGACTACGACACGCCACAGGTCTTCGGCGCCGCTCACCCCACCGGGATAGCGACAGCCGACACCGACCACGGCGATCGGCTCCCGGCGGCCACCTTCCAGTTCGGTGGTCGTAGCGCCGGCCTTGTCATTGAACACTGCTCACTCCACGGGTTATTCCCGACGAAAACACGAGATCCGGATATTCAGGGACTCGGCCTCGCCAGGGCTGCTCGGATGTCCCATGTGCCGGAGGAGACGGCCAGCACTTTGTGCACCGCCGCCGGCGCGGTGAGCGCCTCCACTACGGTCATGGCCAAGTCGGGCCGGCCGATGGGCCCGTCGGGCCGGGGGTCAGAACCCGAGCGCAGCAGGATCCGTCTGGTGGGCGGGGAATCATCCAGCATCCCGGGGCGCAGCACACACCAGTCCAGGTCCCGCTCCCGCACGGCGTGTTCCGCTCTCTCCTTCTCCCGCAGATACGCCGGCAGATCGTCGCCGAGCGCTGCGCGGTCGCTCTCGCTCGGCAGCATGGCGCTCACCAGTACGAAGCGACGGACCCCGGCCCGCTCGGCCGAGAGGGCCAGCAGGACGGCCGGGGACATGACCGTGGGCGCGTCGGGCGTGCCGGGTCCGAGCCCGGTACCCGCGGCCAGCACCACCGCGCCCGCTCCGGTCATGGCGCCTACGACCTTTTCTGCCGCCCCGCCGCTGTCGCTGCCGACAACGACGGGTTCGACACCGGCTTGCCGCAACCGGGGCGCGCGCTCGGCCCCGCGGATCAGCCCCACCGGCGTCATTCCCTGAGCAATCAGGGTTTCCGACAGCCGGGTGCCGAGACGCGTCGTGACGCCCAGGATCACTACACGCATGCTCAGTTCACCTCTGTGGCCGGCACGGCGACTTCGGTCTCGGGCCGGACGGGCTTCGGCAGACTGACGGCCAGCGCCGCGGAGACCATCGCGGCAGCCGCGCCGAGGCCGATCGACGCGGCCGGTCCACGCACGTCGAGCAGCCAGCCCACCACGGGCATGGCGAAGGCAACTCCGCCGGTGGTCGCCGTGGCCAGCCAGCCGAAGGCCTCGGCGCGCCGCTCGGGCGGCGCGACTTCGCCTATCCGGGCGTTGCTCGCCCCGAGGCTCGGGGCCACCGCTGTCCCCGTCAGGGCCGTCACCACCGCGAGCCCCCACACCGGGGTCTGGTCGGAGAGCGGCGGCAGCAGCACCGCCAGCACGGCCAGGCCCACCACGAGTACCCCGATGCTGCGCCCGCTGTTCTGTCTGCGGCCGCGTCCGACGACAGCCAGTCCGCCGACGGCGGAACCCAGGCTGAACAGGGCGATCAGTACTCCCGCAGTCGTCGCTTCGTCGTTGTCGCGGCCCCAGGCCACGAGTGAGAGGTTCACCGAGAACAAGGCCGCCATCAAGAAGAACGCCACGAGCACCGCTCGCAGGAAGACCGGATCACGCAACAGCGAACTCCGCTCCGCCCGTTCGCCCGGCTGGGCCTGGCCGCGCGGCTCGACACGGTCCAGCGCGGCCGCCCGCAGCACCAGCGCAAAGGTCATCGCCCCGCCCGTGGCCAGTACGGCACAGACGGCCACGGCAGCCATGCCGCCCGACAACGTCACGACTGTCGTGGCCAGGAGAGGTCCCGCCATGGCGACCAGTTCGTACCCGGTGGAGTCCAGGGTGTAGAGGGCGTCCCGCTGCTCGTCCTTGACCAGTCGCGGCCACACCGAGCGGGAGACCTGGGAGACGGGCGGCAAGGCCAGTCCCGTGAAGAAGGCGATCACCACGGCGACCGGCCAAAGGCTCGCCGGCGACAGCCCGGCCACGGCGATCAGCAGACCGAGCCCCAGGGCGTAGGCGACGCCGGTGGTGAACAGGACACCGGTCGCGGAGTCACGGTCGGCGATCCGTCCCCGCACCGGACCGGCCACCGCCTGTCCGATCGCCATCCCGCCGGACAGCAGACCCACGCTGGCGTATGAGCCAGTCCAGTCGGCGATCAAGAACGACAGCGCGACCGGCAAGGCACTGAGGTGCGTCCGGGCGAGCAACGACAGTGGCAGGAGCCGACGCAGGCGCGCGTCCCCCAACAGTGTGCGCAGCGTACGGAACATGTTTACTTTCCCTTGGTCAGATGCCGGGGGAGTACAGGTCTGAGAGGCGTGGGTGCGGGGCGACCCGGAATGGTGTCTGTAATGCACCGCCGGGCAGTGCCGCGGACCAGGGCCGTCCCCTCGGAATGTCTGCCGAGCCGGCCGCCTCGCCCGGGCGTTGCGTCCCGCGTCGCCGAGGCCATGAACGATTTTTCGCTTCGATCGGGCAGGGCCTCCATCCCCTATCCGCCCCTGTTCTCGCTGTCCCCGCCCCGCACCAGCCCGTGTCCGCCGCACCGTCACCCCGCCGGCATACGCGCGACGTGGTGTGCGGCCCGCAGTCCTTCCGCGGTGGCTCGTACGGCGTTCAGGCCCTGGGTGCCAGCCGCGCCGCCTGCGGCGACGAACGGCACGCCGGCTGCGCGCAGCAGGGCGACGAGGTCCGTCACGGGCCGCTGGCCCACGGCAAGGACGACATGGTCAGCGGCAACGAGCCGCTCCCCTTCGGCATCACGGACCACCACCCCGTCAGGGGTGATCTCCTGGCAGGTGACGCCGGTCAGCATGCGGACACCGACGGATCGCAGCTCCCCCATGACAACCCAGCGTGTGCTGGGGCCGATGCCCTGGCCGATGGTCCTTCCACGCCGCATCAGTGTCACCTCACGGCCGCCACGCCGGGCGGTCCGGGAGGGCCCGAGACGCGCCGAAGCCGTCGCCGCGCCACTCATGGTCACGGCGTGCAACGCGAGGAAGTCCTCCGGCGTGGACTTGGTGCCGGGCTCGGCAGTGAGCCGGTGCGCCAGGTCGACTGCTATGCCGCCACCGCCGATGACGGCGATCCTGGGTCCGAGCGACTGGGATTCCGCGAACGCCTGGGCGTAGTCCAGAACATGGGGCAGCGTCACGCCCGGAAGGTTCGGCTGTACGGGGACCACGCCCGTGGCGAGCACGACGCCCTCGAACGCCCGCAGTGCGTTTACGTCCTCGGGGCCGACCCGGCGGCCGGTGTGCAGGGCCACACCCAGTTCCCGCAGTTCGCGGACATGGTGCCGGATGGTCTCCGCGAAGTCGGATTTCCCCGGTACCTGCGAGGCCAGCCGGAACTGGCCGCCGGGCTCGGCGGCCGCCTCGTACACCTCCACGTGGTGGCCCAGCCTCGCGAGGGCCCGCGCCGCCTCCAGGCCGGCGATCCCCGCGCCGATCACCGCGTAGCGACCGCGCTCCGGCCGGCCGCAGCCGGGCACCGGACCGGACGGGAACTCCGCCTCGTGTCCAGCCCTGGGGTTGACGAGGCAGGACACCTGGTCAGAGCCGAACGAGCGATCGATGCACGCCTGGTTGCAGGCGATGCAGAGATTCACGGTGTCGGAGCGGCCGGCGCCCGACTTGGCGACGATCTCCGGATCGGCAAGGAACGGCCGGGCCATGGCCACGAAGTCGATCTCGCCGTCGGCCAGCACCTCGTCGGCCTGTGCGAGACGGTTGAAGCGATGGGACGCGATCACCGGGACGGCGTCCAGGCCGTCCGCCCTCAACGCCCGCTTCACCGCCTTGGCGCTGTACGCCCAAGTGCCCGCCGGAACCTGCGCCTGCACGGTGGGCACCGGCGACTCGTGCCATCCCACGCCGACCGAGAGCGCGTCCGCGCCGGCCTTCGCCAGTGCCACGGCCAGGGCGCCGACCTCCTCCGCGGGGGTACCACCGTCGACCAGATCCGCCCCGGAGATCCTGAACAGCACTGGGAAGTCCGTACCGACGGCGGCGCGGACCGCGCGCATCACTTCCACTGGGAACCGGCGCCGTCTCCCGCTGTCGCCGCCCCACTCGTCGTCGCGGCGATTCGTCAACGGTGCCGTGAACTGGTTGATCAGGTAGCCCTCGGAGCCCATCACCTCGACGGCGTCGAACCCGAGTTCACGCGCGGCACCTGCGCCTGCGCCGAAGTCGCCGATCGTCGAGGCGATGTCCTCGGGCGTCATCGCGCGCGGAGTGCTGCGCGAGAAACGGCAGTGGACCGCGGACGGGGCGAGCGTGGGGCCTCCGTCGGCGCCCAGAAGCGCGTACCGCCCGGCGTGGAAGAGCTGGAGGGCGATCTGTCCGCCTCGGTCGTGCACCGCCCGCACCGCGGCCGAGAGCGCCGCCATGTGCGTACGGTTCCCGATCACCCCGTATCCGCGGCCGCCCGCGCCGACGGGACTGACCGCGGTGCCGCCGGTGACAATCAGGGCCGCACCGGCCTCCGCGCGCTCCGCGTAGAAGGCGGCAAGAGCCTTGCCCCCGTCGTCCGCAGTCTCCAGGTTGAGGTGCATGGCACCCATGACGATGCGATGAGCGAGGCCGAGCGTGCCGATGGCACCGGGCCGGAAGACGTGGGGGTACATGCTGCGCCCCTTGCCGCTCAGGTGTCCCGCGTCGGGCGGGGCGGCAGCCGAAGGCCCTCGCCCGCGTCGGCGAAGAACGGCGGCGCGACCACACTCAGGCCCCCGTCCACCACCAACGTCTGGCCCGTGATGTACCCGGCCCCGTCACCCAGCAGAAAGGCGATGGTGTCGGCCATTTCCTGGGCGGTGCCGCGGCGCCGGGCGGGGATACGGTCGAGCACTCCGCCTATGTCCGGCATGCCCTCGACGTTGTAGAAGTAGTCCAGTGAGTCGGAGTGGATCAGACCACCGTTCACCGCGTTGACGTTGATGCCGTACGGCGCGAATTCCACTGCCATGTATCGCACCCACGCCTCGATCGCGGCCTTCATCGCGCCCAGCGTGGCGTACGTCGGGTAGGCGCGGATCGAGCCGTAGGACGACAGGGCGACGATCCGCCCGCCGTTGTCCATCAACCTGACGGCTTCCTGCGCTCCGAGTACGAAGGGCCGCACATTCATCGCGTAGGAACGATCGAGGTGGTGCGGACCCAGGTCGACGATGTTCTTGAAGGCGCTGGCCGCCGCGTTCGACACAAAGTGGTCCAGACGCCCGCAGCGTTGCGCCACCCCGTCGAAAAGTGCGCGGACGCCGTCCGTGGTCTCCATGTCCGCCTGAACGGCGAGACCCCGGCCGCCGGCCTCCTCGATGTCGGCTACGGTCTTCTCCGCCAGGTCGGCGTTCTTTTTGTAGTTGACCACCACGGTGTTGCCCCGGCGGCCGAGGGTGAGCGCCAATGCCCGGCCGATGCCGCGCGAGGCGCCTGTGATCAAAGAGACCGGAGGTGTCCCGGTTTTCGATGTCCGGCTGCTGTCGTAGGTCAACGCTCTCCCTCTCCGGCGACGGTGCCCTGCCGCAGCAGTTCGCGGAACACGACGGCCTTCTGCACCTCGTTGGTGCCTTCCTCGAAGCGCTGTGCGCGGGCGTCCCGGTAGACGCGCTCGATCTTCTGGGACTTCCAGTAGCCGAGCCCACCGTGGATCTGCAGGGCCTTGTCCGTAACGGTGGTCAGCATCGTTACCGCGTGCATCTTCGCCATGGAGGACTGCATCGACGCGTCGTCGGCACCCGCCTCGAAGCGGCGTGCGGCGTGCAGCACCAACTGTCTGGCCGCCTCGATGTCGGCGGCGTTCTCAGCGAGCATGAACTGGATCGCCTGACGCTCGGTCAGGGACTTACCAAAGGTCATCCGGGTACGCGCGTACTCGAGGGCGAGTTGCTGGGCGCGCCGGGCCAGTCCGACGCAGCTCATGGCGACCGAGATCCGCGAAGGAGTGAGGAACCCGCCGAGGAAGACCTTCAGCCCCTCGCCCTCCTCTCCGAGGCGGTGGTCCACCGGCACGGGCGTGTGGTCGAAGACGAGGGACGCATGGTCGGTGCCGGTGACGCCCATCGTGTCGGAGATGTCCTCGGCCTGTACTCCCGGCGCGTCGCGGGGCACCAGCAGAGCGACCGTGCCCTCGTGCCCGGTGGTACCCGCCAGGCGTGCGGCCAGCAGATAGTAGTCGCAGCGCATTCCGAACGTGATCAGGTGCTTTCGGCCGGACAGGTAATAGGTGTCGCCCTCACGCGTCACCGAGGTGGTGATGTCCGCACCCGTTCCGTTGCCGGGTTCGGTCAGCGTGAACGCGATCTTGATCTCACCCATGATGGAGGGGACGACGAACCGCTTTCGCTGCTCCGCCGAGGCGTGCCCGTCCATGGACCGCCAGATGCCGTTGACGACATGCACGATCATGCGGATGGATCCGTGGGAGCGGGAGAAAATCTCCATCAGTTCCATCCATTGTGCGAATCCGAGCCCCTGCCCCCCGTACTCGACCGGAGCGGCTGTCCGCAGGAACCCCAGTCCGTTCAGCTCGGCCCACAGCGCCTCCGGGACCTGGCCAGTCTCCTCGATGCGCTCGGCCCAGCGTTCGCCCGGCCCCCGCACCCATTGGTCGATCTCAGCTCGGATGCGGCAGAACCGCTCCTCGTCCATCATCTGCTGTTTCTCCTTACCTTCTTCGTTACGGGGTGACCGAGGATCACGAGGAGGGTTCATCGGCGGCCTCATCGTGCGGCCGCAGACCGCAGGCCCTGGCGCGCAGTTCGAACTTCTGCACCTTGCCGATCGGGTTGCGCGGCAGGACAGCCACCCGTTCAAGCCGTTCAGGCCAGTACTGCTTCGCCACCTGGCGTCGGTCCAGGTACCGGCGCATGTCGCCGAAGCCGAGCTCCGCGCCGGCCTTCAGCACCACGAAGGCGCACGCGCGCTCGCCCAGACGGTCGTCGGGCATGGCCACGATGGCGACATCGTCGACCGACGGATGCCCGAACAGCAACTGTTCCACTTCCGCGACCGGGACCTTCTCGCCACCGCGGTTGATCACGTCCTTGACCCGCCCGGTGATCCGCACGAAGCCGTTTTCGCCGATAACCGCCAGGTCACCGGTGCGGTACCAGCCATCCCGGGTGAAGGCCTCCGCCGTCAGGTCGGGCCGGTCCAGATAGCCCGAGAAGACCGTGGGCGAACGTATCTCGAAGTTGCCCTCGGCACCCGCAGGCAGGACACGGCCTTCGTCGTCGGTGACCCGCAGCCGGATGCCGCCGAACGCGCGGCCGTCGGTGCCCCAGCACTGCTCCGGCGTATCGGCCGGCGCGGACAGCGCGCCCAGGCAGGTCTCGGTGGTGCCAAACGCTCCGCACACCGTGGTACCGAGCACCAGACTCGCGCGTTCTGCCAGACCACGCGGCACGGTAGCCCCGGTGGCCACGAATATCCGCAGGTGGCGCGGTACCTCCCCGGTGCCCTCGACAGCCTTCACCAGATCGGACAGGAAGGGCGTGGCGGCCTGTACGAATGTCGCCTTGTACGTGTTCAGCGAGACCACGGCGCGCTTCGGGTCCCACTCGGACTGCAGGATCTGCGGCACGCCGAGTACGATCGCCAGCACCATCCCGTACAGGAACCCCGTCTGGTGCGCGAGCGGCGAAGGCACCCACACGGTGTCGGCGGCGCTGAGGCCGAGATGCCTGATCTCCATGACGGCGGCCCGGACCAGGTTCGCGGACGGCTGCGTGACACCCTTGGGTTCGCCTGTGGTGCCCGAGGTGAAGAGCAGTTGCGCCGTCATGTCCGCCGTCGGCAGGATCGCGTCGAGCGCCGGACGGTCGACCGCGGTCACGTCCAGGGCGGCCGCCCAGTCGTGTACGGAGACTCCGTCCACGGACACATGCGGCAACCGGGCGGAGCCCGACGGGCTCACCACGACGACATGCTCCAGATGCGAGGTCTGCGGGGCAGCGAGTGCCAGGACCTCCTGAGCGGGGCGCCGCGAGCGGTGCTCGTCCATGACCACCAAGACGCGTGCCTTGGACCGGCGGAGCACAAACTCCAGTTCACGCTCACGGTAGAACGGCATGACCGAGCAGCAGACCGCACCGATCCGGAGGGCCGCCAGCGACAGCACCACGAACTCCAGGCGGTTCGGCAGTTGGTACGCCACGTTGTCCCCGGGCCGCACGCCGAGCCTCATCAGCAGCGCCGCGGCCCGCTCCACCCGGTCCGCCAGCGCACGCCAGGTGATGACGAGGTCCCCGTCCTGGCTCACGTCCACGATGGCGGTGTCCGCCGGGCGGGACGCGGCGTGCCGGTCCAGCCATGCGGGCAGAGTGGTCTGTGCTGCCGTGTCCGGCGCCGTCGCCGTCGCCGACGCCGTCGGTGCAAGTCGTCGATCGGGTTGTGTGGCAGCGCGCTGGGTGCCCTCCTCGACCGTCATCGGCACGCCGATGGTGTTCATCGCGTCGAGGAACCCCGGGTACGAGATGCGATACGCGTTGGGATAGGTCAGCGTGGAGTGGCCCCGTACCCGTGAGGAGGCGACGGCCAGCGACATCAGCACGCGGTGGTCGTTGTACGACGAGAGCCGCGCACCCACCAGATCTCCCACACCGCGCACTGTCAGGGTGTCGCCGGTCAGCTCCAGTTCGCCGCCCATGGAGTTGAGCTGGAGCATCGCGGCGGCCCGGTCGGACTCCTTCAGCCGGGTGTGCGCGATGTTGTGGAAGACCGACTCGCCGTGCGCGAAGGTGGCGAGGGAGGCCAGGATCGGCAGCATGTCCGGTACGTCGCGGCAGTCCACTTCGACGGCTTTCAGCAACGGCGTGCCCTGCCGGATGCGCAGGCCGCCGGCCGTCTCGTCCTTCTCAAGCGGCACCCCCATGGCACGGGCGATGTCGAGGAAGTGGAATTCGGGGTGATCGGCGGGCCCGCCGTCAAGACTCGTCATTCCACGCAGCAGTACGTCGGAAGGGTGCAGGGCGGCGGTGGCGATACCGAAGGCCGCCGAGCCGATGTCCGGCGGCAGCGTCAGCTCGACGGCACGCGCCGCCTGGTCCGGAGCCACCTCGAAGCGCCGCAAGTCCGGCGACACCACCACGTCGAGACCGAACTGCCGCATCATTGCGACCGTCAGTTCCAGGTAAGTGCGTTCGTTGAGCTCCCCTTCCACCTCGATGGTGGTGGGCCCGGTGGCGAACGGCGCAAGCAGAAGCAACCCGGATATCCACTGGGACAACGTGCCCGGAATGGTCACATGCCCCCCGGTCGGCCTCCGGGACTCGACATGGACGGGCGGGCAGTCGTCCGCGGACCACAACTGGACGCCCATCTTTTCAAGTGCCCGCAGCAGCGGCCCCACGGGACGTCGCCGGAAGTACTTCTGTCCTGTGATCGCGACCGGACGGTCCGACAGCGAAGCAAGCCCGATCATGAAGTAGAGAGTGGTGCCGGAGCTTCCGGCCGAGACCTCCGCACGGCGCGGCCGGAACCTGCCGCCGAGCCCCTGCACCACGAAAGTGTCACCTTGGCGGGTGATGTCCACCCCGAGCCCGCGCAGCATCCGCACGGTGTACTCGACATGCCGGGCGTCGGTGAGTCCGTGGACGCGGCTCTCTCCGTCGGCGAGGGAGGCGAGGATCAGGGCACGGTGCGCGTGGTATTTGGAGTTCGGTACGAGGATCTCACCGGATACCCGGTGCTGGATTCCCTTGACAAGAAGATGCATATGACTGACTGCTCCTAGTCGTTGGCGGCACTCCGGAAAAGCATCGAAGAACGACCGGAGTTCTCTCAGCGCTCCAAGGAGACGGGCCTCGACCTGCCGCAAGCTCGAGCGCGCTGCGCCCCGAAGACTTGTGGCGATCCGCAAGACCTCACACTTATGTTCCACGGCACCGGGGAGATGCGTCAGCCCCTAGCATCCCCTAAAGGTGGATGACGGCAGCTGACACAACCACACTATGTGTCGCGGCGTGTTGGAAGTGTGGAAGAGGTCGTCGAAATGGAACGCGGCCTCGCCCGCGTCCGACCGGCGGTCGGCTTCGACGCGGCGCGGCGCGGCAGGTGAAGTAGCGGTGTCTAGGGGTTGCCGATCCGAGGAGTCTCCGGTCGAAACATCACCGCACGCTCACAAGCTGCATTCGTGCGGGTGCCGCCGTGCTGGAACGTCGGATGCCCGGGCAGCACCCTCCCAGGCATCCCCTATTTCCGCCTCGCTCCCCCCTGGCGCAGTTGAGCCGGATTGAGCGTGCCGTCGTTCGCCTCCTATCGTCGATACCCGGTCACGAGTTCCCTGCAGATCCGTTATGAGTTGTTCGTGACGGCTCGTGGACTGTGCTTTCCCGACCGATCTGTGACCTGGAGACCGCCTTGAGACAAAGCCCTGTCACACAGACACGCAAACCGGCCGGCCAGCAACCCGACTGGCCGGACAGAGCACTTGCCCATCGGGCACGGGCGATCCTGGCCAGTCGACCCCCACTGGTCCGACTCGAGGACGTTCTCAGGTTTCGCTCACTGCTGGCGAGAGTGGCCCAGGGTGAAGCACTGGTACTTCAGGTCGGCGACTGCGCCGAGAACCCGGACGAGTGCACGGCCGAGCATGTCTGGCGCAAATCCGCCCTGCTCGACCTCCTCACGGCCGCCCTCAAGCTCGACACCGGCAAACCAGTGCTGCGCGTGGGCCGCATTGCGGGCCAGTTCGCCAAGCCTCGTTCCCATCTCGTGGAAGTTGTGGCGGGCCGTGAACTGCCCGTCTACCGCGGCCACATGATCAACTCCCCGCTGCCCGACCCCGACAGCCGCCGCCACGACCCGCTGCGCATGCTTGCCGCCTATATGACCGCAGGGGATGTCATGGAGCACTTGGGATGGCGTGGACCTTCCGTCGGCCTCCAGTCCCCCGGTGCGCCTGATACCGAATCTGCCGTGTGGACCAGCCATGAAGCCCTCGTTCTTGACTACGAGCTACCCTTGATGCGCCGCCTCGGTGACCGACAACACCTGTTCGGATCCACGCATTGGCCCTGGATCGGCGAACGCACGCGACAACTCGACGGCGCCCATGTCGACCTGATCACGGATGTCGTCAACCCCGTCGCGGTCAAAGTCGGCCCCACAATGACCGAGAACGAGATCACCACCCTGTGCGCCCGCATCGATCCTGGGCACGAACCCGGACGCCTCACTCTCATCGCGCGGATGGGCGCCGACGCCGTCGGCCATCGGCTGCCCCCGCTCGTCCGGGCGGTTGATCGCGCCGGCCACCCGGTCATCTGGTTGTGCGACCCGATGCATGGCAACACCGTCACCGGGCCGGGCGGTCACAAGACCCGCCTGCTGCCCACGATGGTCGACGAGATTCGGGAATTCCACCGTTCGATCACCGCCGGGGGCGGCGTCGCCGGCGGACTTCACCTGGAAACCACCCCCGACGACGTCCTCGAGTGCGCGGATGGCTTCCACGCCCTGGAAAGGGTCGGCAGCCGCCGCACCACGCTGTGTGATCCCCGTGTCAACCCCGAGCAGGCCATCGCTCTCGTCTCCGCTTGGAGTGACACCCGCCACGCCACGCCCGCTTCCCGTCATGCGTCAAACGGACGATCCTCGGAAATCGCCACCACATCCCGGGAAGCGGAATCCATCACAAATACTTAAGCCAAATTCAAGGAATCGCAATGAAGGACACGAACAGCAAGGCTGAGCAGGAATCAGCACTGTGGCTTCGCAGTTACCGTCCCGGACCGTTCGAAGCGATGCGTTTTGTCGTATTTCCACATGCAGGCGGCTCCGCGAGTTACTATCGCCAATTCTGTACGACCATGTCCGACCGTTTCAACACGTTCGCTCTGCAATACCCGGGCCGCCAGGACCGGCGCCATGAACCCTCCCCAACCGACCTCCACATCCTGTCCGACCAGTTGTTCGATCAGCTCAAGGGGTTCACGGACCGTCCACTGGCGCTCTTTGGTCACAGCATGGGCGCCGTGCTCGCCTTCGAAGTAGCCCGACGCTTCGAACAGCGTCTGAGTCATCCCCTGGAGATGCTCTTCGTTTCCGGCCGCCGAGCCTCGGCGCAACCCCGCGACAAAGCCTTTGACCCGACCAACGACGACGATCTGCTCGCCGAGATGCAAAAGCTGAGCGGCACCGACCCGCGCCTGCTGGGCTACGAAGACATGCTCCACATGATCTTGGAACCCCTTCGCGCCGACTATCTAGCCCTGAATTCCTACACCTCGGGCCCCAACCCTGCCCTCCGCACCCCGATCACCGCCCTCGCGGGCGCCGCCGACCCTTGTACCACTCAGGCCGAGGTCAACGCCTGGCACGAGCGCACCACCGGCCCCTTCGACCTGCGCGTCTTCCCGGGCGGGCACTTCTTCGTGAGTGAGCACCAAGAAGCGGTGACAGCCTTCGTCACCGAAAAGCTGTCCGCCCTTCAGTGAGGTCTTTCAGCGTTGCCGCTCCAGAGTGGGGACGGCCGCGGCGATTGACGACATTCGATTCGGACTCCACCGGGACCGGCGGAAGATGTACCAGGCCTTCAAGCGTGCGACGCCGCGCTCGACCGGTGCCCGGGCCGCGGGCAGAGCGCGGTTGACGGTTTGCTGAGCCGGCGTGAGGTCACGGCCCGGCGGGCGTCTGAGAGGTGTCGTCACCCACGGGCCGGCGCCCAAGTAGACGCGGTCGGCCAGAACGGGTGCGCCCTGGCGTGCGCAGATCCGGATGATCCGGTGGGCGCGGGCCGTGGTGAGATCGTGCGCGCGGTCGGGCAGCGTCGGCGAGATCCACGGCAACCGCCCGACCGGGTCGGTCACCACCCGCACGTTCACCCCGTGCCGGCGGTGCTTGTGGGAGAAGCCGGCCCGGCTGTCACCGACGCGGTCGCACTCCGCCAGGGTGCCGTCCAGCAGGACGTAGTCCGGGTCCGCCTGACGCAGGGCCCGCAGCAGGCCGGGCGCGCGGTCGGCGAGCAGGTCGACGACGGCTGCCACGTAGGCGTGTGCGGTGCCCACCGGGATGCCGAACCCGGCAGCGAGCTGGGCGAGGGTGTCATGGTGGCGTAGGTACACCACGGCGACCAGGGCACGCTGGCGCGGTGGGAGCTTGCAGCGGCGGTCAAACTCACGAGTGACGATGAGCATCGTGACCCACTCGACCAGGGCGTGCGGCAGGTCGAGTGCGGCAAAACACGGAACCAACGCAGCTCCCATGCCCATGGGTTGAGACTTCGAACACTTCCCTCAACGGCTCGGGAGCCTCGTGCGTTGCGGGCATCGATTCCGTCACCCGATCAGTGCCCACGCTCAAAGACCTCAGTGGGAGTACCTGCCGCAGGAGCTGGGCTTCGGCTCGGGCATGACCTGCCGGCGCCGTCTGGCCACCTGGAAACAGAATCCCGCGCAAAGCCTGCCGGTCCGGCACTCGCGGCCGACCTGAGACCAGCTTCGGCCCCGGCTCTTCAGTACCAGCTGTCAGTGGCGTGAGCTGCCGGCACGGTTCGGTCCGTGGAAGACCGTGCACAAGCGGCACTTGATGTGGTCGGTCGATGGCGCCTGGGAGAAGCTGCTGCGGCATGTCCAGGTCGTCGCCGACGCGTCCGGCAACCTCGACTGACAGGCGCTGCCAAGCCTCGACCCAGGTGATGGGCAGGCGAGCTTGGCCAGAACGCCTCCGTGAATGGCATCCACGATGGTGACCGTGTCGCGCCCGCGGTCGGCTACCCAGGACTGGCCACCGCCCTTGGTGAACCATCCCTCATGAGCAGCGCGGCCTACACCGGTGTGGCTGACCACCTTGTTGGTGGCGGTGTCGACGATGTCGACTATGCCGCTGGCGATGCTCAGGACAGCCAGGCGCTGCCGACCGGGGACATACGCCAGGCCATGTACGTTGATGTCGTTGACGTACTGAGGGTTCAGGACGTTGGAGAGCCGCCGTGCTCCGAGAGCGATGGCTCCCAGGGTCTTGCTGGTCGCAGGAGCGATCACACTCACAATGTTCGACGACTGGTCCGCGCTGTAGAGGCGGTCGCGGCTCGAGCGAGCCACCGTGCGGGGGGGGAGAGAAGGGAGGGCAACGGCCCGGCAACGGCTCCGCGAGCAACATCAGCCTGCTGCGTTGACTGCGAAGGCGCGACCGATGCAGGTGTCGCCGCGACAGTACTCACGGCGAGTAATGCTCCCAGGGCGGCTCCCATCGTGGCGGCCAGGGCACCGACCTGGACCAGGCCGCGGCGGTTGTGCCAATATTTTCCCACGAGCTACATTTCAAAAATGCGTTGTTCCTGCACTTGGGACCCGCATGTGATCACGAAACGTCAAGCAGCCTCGGGACGGAGTCGGAAATCAGGAGAGGAAACGCGTGAGGTTTCCGCATGAATCGGAGGCCATCGCGTTCTGATTGCCCGCCGCGCATGGTCAAGTCCCCTCACGCCGCAGGGGGCGGCTCGATTCCGAGCGGCAGGCTTGTGTGGCCCGTGCCGGTCTTGTCGCGTATCCCGTGCAGTGGAGCCCCGCTTATTTTCGGTCCTGCGGAACTCCGATGGTCCGGGCGACCTCACGTCCTCGGTCCGACCACGGTGTGGGCAGCAGCGTCGTGCTGTCGAGGCGCACGAATGTGCGCGTGCCCTGTGCGTACGTGGTGTCTCCGTCGGCCGAGCACACCCGGTAGCCCGCGGTCGCCGAGGTGTTACCCATGTGCTCCATCCACAGATGTACGGCGCACTCGCCGGGCTGTGTCAGGGGAGCCTCGTAGGTGATGGTAAATGCCTTGATAACCTGGAATCCGTCGCCTTCCAGACCTGTCTTGCCGCCGAATCCCTGGCCCATCCAGAATGCCGACCATGCGCGCTCGACCAATACCTGGTAACGGGAGTTGTGCAGAATTCCCATCAGGTCCAAGTCGTCCAAGTAGACGGTTATTGGCATCAGAATGCCAAAGTCGGGTGCCGAAGCAGCGGCGGTCGGCGTGGTACGCTTCATTTCATTCTCCTTAGTTACTGGTTTGCGTTGTGACGCAAGAGGAAACTCGCTGGTCAGTCGGATTGAGCGACACTTTTCTCGGCGCATGTGCGAGCCTGGCATGCGACGGACCGAACCCCGTCCGCGGCGTGGCCGGAAAGGTTTCGAAGCAGGTCATCGCTTCTCGTGGCCCCGCGGAGGGGTCGAAGAGATGTCGCCAGTCGCCGAGCAGCAGTTGGCCATCGGGCCGCAGGACTGGTCCCGCCGCCGCTCGTCGCTGTCGGGGCGCTGCCACCGGGGTGAGGCGCGTAGCGACTCCGGCACGTGGCTCGTTTGGATTTCCTCGTGCCGCGCCTGAGCTTGGCCGGAGGTGCTTCTCAGCTCCGTAGCCATGCCAAGAACACGGACTTCCGCGCCTTGTTCCTGGTGGCGTGCCGGCTCGGCCGCCGATGTGACTGGGTCGCCAGACCGGCTACCAGCCTGTGGTCTGCTGCTGCCTAGCAAGGGGGCTGGGCGGGGAGATTCTGTGTGTGTCGTCGTCGAGGCGCGGCAGGGTACGACGAAGTCGAGCGTCGGTCCGGACGGAGCCCAGGGAAGCACACCCAGTGGGAACAGGATGGCCTTCATGCGGTCGTTGTCCGATGCGACCGTTGTCCGCAGGGCATGGCCTCCTTCGCTTTGAACCTGCGCCACTGCGGCACGCACCAGGAACGTGCCCAGGCCATGTCCCTGCCAGGCGTCTTCGATGAGGACGCCGAGTTCGTACGTTCCCACTTGGGGCAGGCTCATGGTGTCGGTCATGGCGATGACTCGTTGCGGCTCGTTGCAAAAATGGGAAAGCAGGGTCACCCCCTTCCGTGGGCTCGAGAGGTGTCGCCACTCCCCCCACGGTCAGCCCGGACTTGAGCCGCAGGTAGCGTATGTAGCGGCTTGCGGTTGAGCAGCGCGTGTGCAGCTCCTGGACGAGTTCGAAGTCGTCAGGATGCGCTCTCCTGGTGATCACAGGACTCTCCTTGCGGGGAGACGCATCCTGCGGGTTTCGTGGCAGGAAGGCATGCACGTGACCTGACATGCCTGGAGTCGAGGGCATGTGGTGGCTCATCGAAGTTCCTTCTTCCCGCGGCCCAGGGGCCAGAGCGGGGCGATCATGGTGTGGGGTTCGGGTGATCACGGCTTGGGAGCCGTCAGGAACTGAAGCGTGCGGCGGGTTCAGCCCTAGCGCCTTTGCAAGGCTGCGCACGACGTATGCCCTGACCATGCCGACCGAGGCGTGGTCCATCGGATCCTGGCGCCTGCTCCGCGTCATTTCGGCGGCTTCATATTGGCGGACCGACGGGACGTCGCAACAGCCCAATCCGCGGGCGGGTCGACACCACGAGGTCGCTCGGATCGCCAGCCGCCCCAGCCCGTAGCTCGCCGCTGAGCGAGCGACAGTGACTGGTCGAGATCGCTGTGCTCATCATGGACAAAGTCTTCGTCTCCCACGGCTTTGCCGTGCAGTCTCGCGGCCGCTGCCAGGCACCGACCACCTTTGGGTCATCGAGTCGGCATCCGGCCGGGCGCGCTGCCGACACTCCGCTGGTCGATGGCTGCCCGCGCCGCGCGCGTCCGAAGGCAGCGACCGCATGCGGGAACGTGTCCCGCTGGCGTGCCTCGTCGAGGTTGGCCACAACACTCTTTCCTGTACCGTCACCGCAGCGCAGTGGTGCCGTCCAGGCGATGAGCCGATGGCCGCATCCATGGGGGGACGGCTTGGTGTGCGGTGTCGCGGGGAGCGTCGACAATGAGGTGATGGGCAGCAGGAACCGGTCCGTCGCCCCCGTGCCCGACTGGGCTCGGAACTCCCCGTCAGCACCGAATCCCTGCTCCGGATGCAGGAGACGGGCGAACCGCTCCTGGTAGTTGACGGTCTCGGCTCCTGACGACGTGGTCAGGGCCGGCCTGCCAGCAGCGTTCCGGACATCGCACACGCCCACCGCCCGGAACGCGAAGCGGGCCCACTCGTCATCCGAGGCGTTCGGCAGCTCGCCCCGCTTGGTCGTGCCAGTGAGGACGCGGATGGCGAGGTCGGCGGTAGAGGTGCGGGCTGACCGGCATGGGATGGCACAGGTCAGCCCACCGCGGGCTTGGTTGTCGAAGGCTTGTGCGTCCAAGCCGGCTGCCGCCAGCCGCGCGTTATGTGCACGTTTCCGGCCAGCGTGTGTTGTCGGCATGAGCAGAACTCTGTCAGCGAGGCCGTTCATGAGGCACTCCCAAATTCCTGGGGTGAGCGTTGCCCACGACTCTGGTCTACGAAGTACTGGAGTTGATCGCTGAGGGTGGATCTGTGACCGGCGCCCGAACCGCAGGCGACGGCATCGAGCGAAAGAACTGTGATGACTGCCTTGGGCATTAATGAGCTGTCAGCTGCACTGGACGGCCAGGTACTGACCGAGCCGGATCTCGTTCCGTTCAATCCGGCGTTTCCGCTTCGCCCAGCAGCCCTGGTTTCAGCCACGCACACCAAGGACGTCGCTGTCGCGGTGCGTTGGGCCGCGCGGCACGGCATGCGCGTGGCGGTGATGGCCACCGGACACGGTCTCAATGCCTCCGTCGACGACGGCATGCTGATCACCACCGAGCGGATGAACAAGGTATCGGTGAACGCCGGCTCGCACACGGCGACCGTCCAAGCCGGAACCAGGTGGTCGCAGGTCGTCGAGGCCGCCGCCTCGCATGGTCTCGCTCCCATCAACGGTTCGTCCTGCGCCGTCGGCGCCGTCGGTTACACGCTGGGGGGCGGGAGCGGCCCGCTGTCGCGCGCATTCGGCTTTGCCGCCGACCATGTCGTGCGCGCCCGCCTCGTCGATGGCGAGGGCACCGTCCATGACGTGGACGTCGAGAGCGATCCCGAACTGTTCTGGGCGCTGCGCGGCGGCAAAGGCAACTTCGGAATCGTCACCGAACTTGAATTCAAGCTGATGCCTGTGACCGACCTCTATGCCGGGTCGTTGTTCTACCCGGCTGTCGGCGCCAAGGACGTTCTGCACGCTTTCTCTGAGTGGTCAGCTGACCTGCCCGAGCAGGTATCGACGACGTCGGTGGCGGTGCTGCGGCTTCCGCCGCTGCCTGAGATCCCCGAGCCGCTGCGCGGCCAGTGCGTGATGCAGCTCCGCTACGCCCACCTCAAAGGTTCCGAGGCCGGCGCCGAGGTGTTGGCGCCGATGCGGCGGGTCTTCAAGCCGCTCGTCGACACCGTCCAGGACATTCCCTACACCGCGGTCGACTCCATCCACCAAGACCCCACCGACCCGATGCCGTTCTGGGACGGTGGAGCCAACCTGACCAGTCTGCCGCACGCTGCGGTCGACGCCCTCCTTGAGGCAGCAGGCCCCACCAAGGACATCCCCGTCCCCCTGGTCGAAGTGCGACTGCAGGGCGGAGCGATGGCTCGCCCGCCGGCAATCCCGAACGCGGTGTCCGGCCGTGACGCTGCCTATGCCCTTTCGGTCGTCGGCCTCATGACCGAGGAAGCGGCCCCGGTTGTCCCCGGGCTCGTCGACGGCATCGTCGAGGCCATGGCCCCGTGGCGCTCCTCTTCGGACCTGTTCAACTTCATCGGCCCCGCGTCGCCTGACCGCGTCGCGGGCCTGTGGAACGATCAGGACAGGTCCCGGCTCCTGGATGTCAAGCGTCGACTTGACCCTGCAGGCATGTTCGGAGCCGGTCACACGCTCATCTGAGCCAGCGCGCGAGCTGTTGCGGTCAGGTCCGCGGCGATACGCCGGGAACATGCCGACGCGACGCCCGTATCCGAGTGATCTGTCCGATGCCCGCTGGGAGTTGATCGACGCAGCAACCCTCGGCATCGACATGGAAATCACCGCCCGCACCCCTGGGACCAGGTGATTGCACCCAGATCCCGAAACGGTGGGCCATCGAGCGGACCTACGGCTGGCTGATGTTCCACCGACGTCTCGCCCGTGACTACGAGACTCTGCCGCCCGCTCCGAAGCCATGATGCACCTCGCCATGACCGACCTCATGACCTGCCGCCTCACCAACGAGAGCACCATCTCCTGGCGCGACCCGATACTCCAGACCAAACAGCAGATCCCGGGACAAAGCACCGGGAGAAGGCAACCTCTGAGGACAAGCGCCGGATCGAGCGACCCCGGACACATCCGCGAGCAGCGATCGCGACGCCTACTCCGAGCACCCCGGACTTCCCCGCCGGGGTGCTCGGTCCTCCTCCGCCCGCAGAGGCGCTGCGCTTCACGAGCTCAGCTCGTCACAGGCGCCCAGTCGGCAAGCTCAGAGCGGAGTGCGATCCACCGGTGGCTGATGCGGTCGAACACCGCCTCCGGGGTCTGCGTCATCGGCCGGGACGACGCGGAGGTTCTCCGCGGCCGCGATGGGGATCGGAGCAGCTTTCCTCTTGACGCCGATCATGACCCCTCACAATCACCGTGCTTCGCATCCAGATCACGAGCGTCCTGCAGTCCCAGCTGAGGCCCGGGCAGCCCAACGAAGGCAGAGAGACATCACCATGAAGACGACCATGCGCCACGAAGCCGTGCCCGAGCCCGGATCTCGCACCTATGTGCACACGCTGGTCACGCAGCACCGTTCCGCGCTCATCGCCTACGCGGAGACGCTGCTCGCCGATCGCTACCTTGCCGAGGACATTGTTCAAGAGGCATTCATCCGCATCTGGCACCACGCGGAAAAGGTGCGTGCCGGCGAGGGATCAGTGCGGGGCTGGTTGCTCAAGGTGACCCGCAACCTGGTCATAGACCAGACCCGCAGCGCCTACGTCCGGCACGAGACCGCGACCGACGAGACCTGGGACATCCGCCAACCCGACCACGCCGACGCTGTCCTGGCCTCGGTAGAGGCTGGCGCTCTTCTCCGCTGCCTGAGCCCGGAGCACCGCAAAGTGCTCGTGCACACCTATCTGGTCGGGCACACGATCCAGGAGACTGCTCATCTGCTCGGCATACCCGCAGGAACTGTCAAGTCGCGCCGACACTATGCCCTACGCGTCCTGCGAAGCCGCACCGGCAATCCGTCCGCAAGCGGGCCCGGTTCAGGGAAACTCGCTCCCGCCTGTCCTCACCGGCCTGCACAAGCCTCCACACCAGACCGCCCTGATCACTTTGGTGACAGCTGACACACAAGGTGGCCCCGCCGGGATGAGACCGGTCGCGAAGAGTCGTGCCAAGCCTTCACCGCGGCCTACGCCAGTAGTTGCCGGTCGCCGAGGCCGCCAGGCCTGTCTTCTACGCACTGCGTCCTGACTGGACTACGCAGGTACAGCCAGGCGACATCTTGATCGCCGGACGCAACTTCGGCCTCGGCCCGTCCCGCCCGGCCGCCACGATGCTTCGTGAACTGGGCATGGCCGCCCTGGTAGCCGAAGGACTCAGCTCCCTGTTTCTGCGCCATTGCATCAACCACGGCTTGCCCGCCCTCACCGTCCCAGGCGTACGGGGCCACCTTCAGCGACGGCGACATCGCCTATCTGGACTTCGCCGATGGCTGGATCGAGAAGACCACCACGCGCACCTGCCTAACCGGCTCCCCCTTGCCCGCAATGGTCATCGCCATCCTCACGGTCGGCGGCATCCCCCCATGCTCGCCCGTGAGGGCTACATCCCCAGCATCCCCTAGCAGCCACCCCTTCGGCGGTACAACAGCAGCCGCCGAAGCCCCCTCCGTTGGAGCACCCCCCCTTGACCGAGAAGCTCGCCCCGGGCGTCTTCCGCATCCCCACCACGCGTCGCGACGCTGCCTTCCTCATCGAAGGTGAAGACGGCTATACACTCATCGACGTCGGCTGGGCAGGCGCGCCCAAAGTCATCCTCGCCACCCTCGCGGAGTTGCGCCGTGCACCCTCCGATATCAAGCGCATCGTGATCACACACGCGCACCCTGACCACGTCCAAGGGGCAGCAGACATGAGGGAGCTGACCAGAGCTCCGATTCTTGCGCACGCTGCGGAGCACGCCTGGCTCGCACAAGGCCGAGTCCCCGCCGAGGGCCGCTCCGGCAGGCTGGGGCGAGCCCTTGACCACCTGCCCAAGCTGCGTTGGCGGCCCTTCTCTGCCGACGACACCCTCCTCGACGGCATGCTCGTCGAAGGCGGAGGCGGGCTCCGCGTCATCCACACCCCCGGCCACTCCCCCGGCCACGTCGTCTTCGTACACGCCCCCAGTCGAACCCTGCTCGTCGGCGATGCCGTCTTCCACCGCGGTGCCCTTGCGCTCGGCCCCGCACCGCTCGCAGCCGACCCCCTACTGCGCGCCCCCAGCCTCACCCTCATCGGCCGCGAGTTCAAAGCCATCGGCTTCGCCCACGGCCCTGCTCTCACAGGCGGCGGCGTTGAGCGCTTTCACAAGTGGCTCGACTCCCTCCAGACCGAGAATCGCTGAAAAGCGCCGTCACCTCATCGGCAGGCCTATCCCTTCGGATGCGCAGCCGTAGGCACTCCGCACACACCGGTGCTGTGCACGCCGTGCATCCGCTGTACTCCAGTTGCAGACCATCCCGTCGCGGTGCACCGGACCAAATGTTGATCGCGCCAGCTCCTCGTTGAACTGCTGCCGCTACAGGAACGTATCTTCAGTCGCACGCTGAAGAACGGCGCGGCCGCGCTGCAAGACGCGCGATAGCACGCCCCCATCTCGTCGTGGATGACTTCAACCCCCAACCAAAGGAACAGCGAAAATGTCTATGTCATCACCGGAAAAATGGAGGCTGTCCGAGAAGGACGGCTTCAGTGGCGGAGAAGGCGGCGTCTATCGCGTTCTAGTGAGCCGACGACGTGCTTTTTTGAACCTCATTCAGGACATGCCGCCCTCGGCATGGATTGCGCCGTCGCGTTGCTCGGACTGGTCCATACATCAAGTCGTCCGCCACGTGCGAGATGTGGCTCGGGTCAACGTGGCCCGTCTTGAGGCAAGCCCGCATCCATTTGGCACGATCCAGTTCGACCCGAAGACTTCCCCAGCGGAATGGATGGCACACTCCGAAGGTGAGAGTCCTCAGCAAACCATGAACCAACTGGGCCTGCTTTTCCTCAGAGAAGAGAGTCTCTTCCTATACCGAATGCGACATGGTTTCCCGGATCTGCTGCCGGGGCAGCTGCGCAGACAAGTGCACTGGTCCGTGACGTCGGTCCATTGCCTCTGGGACGCCTGGATGCACGAGCGGGACATCTGTCTGCCCTTGGGTCGGGCCATGTCGCTGAATGACGACGAGCTGCGTCTGATGGTTATGTATTCACTTATGGCCGCGGCGGCTCCGGCCGCCTGGGTTCAGAACTATGTTGATACGGTCGTGGGCCTGTCAGGATCCCCAGACAGCGCGTACCATGTCGCCCATTCCGACGGCGACGTGCATGTATATGCAGGTGGCTCGCCCCAGCACAAAGCATCGATGGAAACAGTCGTGGACAGCCTAGCGGGGCGAGGGCCTGAACTTTCGGAGGTGTTTCGGTCTTCAGGGGAATCCGTACGGAAACTTGCCCTCCTGCGTGCAGCAGCCACGTAGACATGCTTTACGCCGCCGCCTGATCACTGAGCCTCTTTCATCCTGTGCTGGCGGGTGAAACGGACTGGTCAGCAGGTCCGGTGACGAGACAGGGCCCCTCGTCGTTGGCGTGGTGATTGCACTCAGCACACCGTCGACCAGAGGGGCCCTGTTGGTTCCGTATCCTGCCATGCTCGACGTCCCGCACGAGCTCGTCGAGCATGTTGCCTGGCTGCTGCACGAACACCAACGCGCACGCAACACCCGTTGGCGCAGACTCGGTTGCTTCCAACAGGCTCTGCTCGCTCTGGTCCACCTGCGTAAGAACGAGACGTTCGCGCAGCTCGGCGCCGGTTTCGGCATATCCGAGAGCACCGCCTGGCGCTACGTCGACGAGACACTGGACATCCTGTCTTCCTGGGCGCCCGGCCTCCAGGAAGCTCTCACCGGTCTCGGCGAGGGCGACCACGTCATCGTTGACGGCACCCTCATCCCTACCGACCGCATCAAGGCGGACGAACCGTACTACTCGATGAAGCGTCGCAAGCACGGCATGAACGGCCAGGTCGTCGCAGCCCCGGACGGCACGCCGCTGTGGTTCTCCCGCGCGACGCCCGGCCGCACCCACGACCTGACCTCCGCCCGTGCCCACGGCATCGTCCAGGCCTGCCTGACCCGGCAGATCCTCATCCTGGCCGACGCGCCTACCAGGGCGCCGGCGCCACCGTCCGCACCCCCTACTACCGCCACAGCGAACAGCCCACGCACTACCAGCAGTTCAACCGCGAGCACGCCCGGCTGGGAGCCCCCGGCGAACGAGCCTTCGCCCGACTCAAGTCCTGGCGCATCACGCGACGAGCACGCTGTTCCATCCGCCGCATCAGCCGCACCGTCCAAGCCATCCACGTACTACTGACCTGCGACTATTCAGGCTGAAAGAGGCTCACTGAGCCTCTTTCAGCCTGGCCACTGATCGGGTGACGGAGTCAGGACGCGCAACGCACGAGGCTCCCGTGCCGTTGGGGGAGGCGTTCGAAGTCTCAACCCACAGGCACACGAGCCTCGTTGGTTCCCTATCCTGCACGCACTCAACCTGCCGCATGCGCCGGTCGAGTGGGTCACGACGCTCATCGTCACCCGCGAGGGTGACCGCCGTTGCAAGCTCCCGCCGCACCAGCGCGCCCTTGTCGGCCTGGTGTACCTGCGCCGACACGACACCCTCGCGCAAACCGCTGCGGGCTTCGGCATCGCCGTCGGCACCGCCCAGGCCTGCGTGACCGCGGTGATCAATCTGCTCGCCGACCGCGCGCCCGGCCTGCTACACATCCTGCGCGAGGCCGACCCCGACCACGTTCTGCTCGGCGGGACTCCCGCGGAGTGCGACCGGGTCGGCGACAGCCGGGCCGACGACTCCCACAAACACCGCCGGCACGGCGTGAACGTGCAGCTCGTGACCGATCCGCATGGCCAACTGCTGTGGATCTCCCCCGCCCCTGCTCGGCCGCGCGCACGACCTGACCGCAGCCCGCACCCACCGGATCATCCGGATCTGCGAGCGTCAGGGCGTTCCGGTCCTCGCCGACCGTGCCCACCTCTTACCAGTTGGTGCGTGATAGCGGGTGGGCATGCTCGTGTGGTGAGGGGCATGGTCGATCGGGCGGTGTTGGCGCATCCGTTGTTCACGGGCGTCTCGATGGCTCATCTTGCGTCGCTGGTTGAGGAGTTGGCCCGGCCGTGGGCAGCCGCGGTGGAGGGGCGGCGTTTCCGGCAACGAGGCGGTGTGAGGAGACGTGCGCAGGGCGCCGGTGCCCGCTATCGGCTGGTGTTTGTGGATCGCCTGTTGGCCACCTTGATTCATCTGCGGCACGATCTGCCGCACGCTGTGCTGGCAGTGCTGTTCGATGTCGATCGCTCGACTGTCACCCGGGCCGTCGGTGAGATGCGCCGACCTCGCCGGAGCGGGGTTTTGCTGTTCCCGACAGGCCGGGCCTGCGGCTTCGAACGCCGGAGGACGTGTTCGCCTACGCCCAGGCCGAGGGTGTCGAACTGAGGCTCGACGCCACCGAGGTTCAGGTCCGGCGGCCGACCGCCGGCCGGGGCGGCAGGCGGGCATTCGTGTCGGGCAAGAAGAAGCAGAACACGATGAAGGCAACCGTTATCGCAGACAAACGGGGCCGCACCTGGTGGGCCGATGGCATGCGGCCGGGACGGATGCATGATGCGACCGCCGCTCGCGCCGCGGGTATCACCGGCTGCTTCCACCACTTCGACCTGGTCGAAGTGTTACTCGACGACGGCTACCTGGGCCTGAGCCGTGACCATCCTGGCCAGGCACTCACCCCGCCGAGAAAGCCCCGGCCCGGGGCACTGCCCGGCAGAGTCGAACAGTGGGAACGCGATCGGCACGGCCACTCATCGGACCGCATCACCGTCGAGCACGCCCTGGCCGATCATAAACGGTGGAAGCAACTGATGCGCTGGACCCACCGACGTGATCGCCTGCCCGAGACCTACCGAGCCATCGCCAGCCTCGTCTCCGAACGCACCCTCATGACCTGAAAATGACCGTGAGCAGGGCGAACACGCCTCACCCGCTATCACGCACCAACTCGTTAGCGTCGGTCGAGCCCGGGGGAAGCCGTGGGTCTGCCAAGGATCCTTGCCCAGGAACACGACGACCTCGGCATGTTCGAAGTCCCCCTTGGTGTGGCCGCCGTAGAGCTTGCCGTCCACCCACATCTCACCGGTTTTGTCCTGCGCCAGCGCGTGGGAGAAGTAGCGGGCGCCGAGGGCTGCTTGCAGGGCTTTGCCGTAAGTACTTCCGCCCAGGTGGTTGCCTTGCCCACCGCCGCCGTAGAAGAAGATCTTGTCGCCGCCGGCTCCATCACGGACCCCCTTGAGGCGCTCGCTGACCTCCCTGATCGCCGTCTCCCAGTCGATCTCCTCATGGGTACCGTCCGGGTTCCGCCGCAGTGGGCTGGTGAGGCGGTGACAGCCGTTTTGGTAATGGTCCAGGCGCAGCGCCGTCTCACAGGTGTAGCCGGCACTGCTCGGGTGCCGCTTGTCGCCACGGATCCGTTCGAACCGGCGGCCGTCCAGCTTGATCTCAATGCCGCAGTTGCACTCATACAGAATGCAAGTGTTCTGCTTCCATACCTCGCGTTCGCCGATGATTGCATCGTGTGTCTGCGGTGGCAAATCGCTCTGGGACAGTCCTGGTTCACTCATCGGATTTCTTCCGGGAGGCCGGTGGCGGCGCGGGTGCGACGTCCTCACCGGCGCTGGTTCATTCCCTGTTCCGGCCCGCGTCGAAGCTGAGAGCTTTCAGCGCGCAACTTCTGGGTGTGGCCCCTGCCGAGTCTGCTCGCTGATCACGATGCTTTCGGTTGATGACAGCGGCTATCGGGTGTCGGGGCGTGGGGCGAACCAGCCGGTGGGGGAAAGAGGGTTGCCCATGCGTGGTGCGTACTGTTCGAAGAAGATTTTGGACGTGAGTTCGCGGCGGCTGCGGACTCCGGTCTTGTCGAAGACAACCTTGAGATGGTCCTGGACTGTGTAGGCCGACAGGTGGAGCGCCTTGGCGATCTGTGCGGTCCCCAGACCCTGCAACACCAGCTGGACCACGTCCTGTTCACGCGGTGTGAGCCCGAAGGCTGCGACGATGAGCGGAATGATTTCCGGCGGGCGTGCCTCGTCGAGGCTGACCACGACGTCGGTGTCCTTGCCATCGCCAGAACGCAGTGGTGCTGCATGGGCGATGAGCCAGCGGCCGCATGCCGTGCGCAGTCGTGCTCGGGGGACGGCGGAGTGTCCGGTGTCGCGGACGGCGCGAGCAGCGTCGACGAGGGACCGCAGCGCAACGGGAAGCAGAAACCCGTCCACAGGCCCTGCATCCATCTCGGCAGCAAGCTCCGCGGTGCCGGGGCTGGCTTGCTTGATCATGCCTTCCGCGTCGATGACGAGAATCACAGGAGTGTCCAGCGATGCTCCGGTGGTCGTCGCGACGAGCAGGCCGACGCGCAGCCCGACCGCCAGTTGGGGGGCGACTGAGCTTATGTACCGCTGGTCGGCGAAGCTGAAGGGTGCTCCGTCGCTCCGGTAGAGGGCTAGGTAGCCCCAGATGTTGCCGTCGTCGGCTCGCAGAGCAGCTCGCAGTTCGTCGTCGAATCCCCACTCCGGGCGCAGGTAGCGGGCGAAGCGGGCAGACCGTTCCGGGTGGTTGGCGGTTTCGGCCCGCAGAGAAGTGACCAGGCCGGGCCTGCTGGCGACGTCCCGGAAGTCGTAGACGTCGGGCACCTGGTATTCGAACTGGGCCCATTCCGTGTCGGAGGCGTTACGCAGCTCGCCCCATTTGGTCGTGCCGGTGAGGATACCTGTGGCCGGGTCGGCGGTAGCCATGCACGCCGATGCGAACGGGATGGCACGGGCGAGCAGGCTGAGGGCGGCTTCGGTGAAGGCTTGTGCGTCCAAGCCGGCAGCTGCCAATTGCGCGATATGCGCATGTATCTGATCGGCGTGTGTTGTCGGCATGGTCTGACTATGCCAGTGAAGCTGTCAACCCTGCACTCCCAGGTCTCTGGGGGGGTGCCTCTATGTCTTTGATCGAGCGAGGCGTGGGGATCGGGGTTCGTAGAAGGTGCCGTCGCGGAGCATCGCAGAGAGCACGCTGATGCGATGCCGGGCCAGGCGGAGGAGAGCCTGGGTGTGGGTCTTTCCTCGGGCTCGGCATGTGTCGTACTAGCCTCGCGCTTTCACGAGGTGGGGTGTCCGAGACTTGATCAAATAAGCGGAGAGTGCTGCTGACCTGCAACGATGTGGCTTGTCTAGGGTCCATGTCGACGCAGGGAAAGAAGCACTCTCCAGGTGAAGAAGCGTATCGGGTCGTACCCGCGTGTCCGCATCGAGGGCGGCGGCCGGGCGGTGGTCTCGCAGGCCGGGGGTGTGCTGCTGGTTGAGACCGTCCGCAAAGCCGGCTTGGACACCGCGATTTCGGCCGGGCTGGTGCCGTGGCGGAAGGCTCGGGCGGTGCACGATCCGGGCAAGGTCCTGCTGGACGTGGCCCTGGCGGTCGCGCTGGGCGGCGACTGCCTCGCGGATGTCGCCATGCTGCGGGCCGAGCCGGCAGTGTTCGGGCCGGTGGCCTCCGACCCTACGGTCTCCCGCCTCATCGACACCCTGGCAGCCTCCGGGGAGAAGGCCCTGCGGGCCATCCGTGCCGCGCGGGCTGAAGTCCGTCAGCGCGTCTGGCGGTTGGCCGACCGGGAAGCGCCTGATGCGGGCGGGGCGGTGACCGTGGACCTCGACGGGGTGCTGGTGATCGCGCACTCGGACAAGGAAGATGCCGCACCCACGTGGAAGCGGACCTACGGCCACCACCCGCTGATGGGGTTCAACGACCACGGACCGAGCGGCACGGGCGAACCGGTCGCCGCCCTGCTCAGAGCAGGCAACGCGGGATCGAACACGGCGGCCGACCACATCACGGTCGCCCAACTGGCCTCGGTCCAGCTGCCGAAGAAGTACCGGCGCGGGCGCCGGACCCTGATCCGCACCGACTCCGCGGGCGGCACCCATGACTTCGTCGCCTGGCTCGCTCAGCGGGGACGGTGGCTGGCCTACTCGGTCGGCATGGTGATCACCGAGGCAATCCACCAGCATGTGCTGAAGGTTCCGGCATCGGCCTGGACGGCGGCCGTTGAGGCGGACGGCGAGATCCGCGACGGCGCCTGGGTCGCTGAACTCACCGGCGACGTTCTGGACGGCTGGCCAGAGGCCATGCGGCTGATCGTCAGGAAGGAACGACCGCACCCTGGGGCCCAGTTGCGGCTCACTGACGCGGACGGCATGTGCTTGACCTGTTTCGCCACCAACACCTCGGGCCAGATCGCCGAGCTCGAGCTCCGTCACCGGCTGCGGGCCCGGGCTGAGGACCGCATCCGCGCCGCCCGGGCCACCGGCCTGCGCAACCTGCCCTTGCACCGCACGGTCCAGAACCGAATCTGGCTCGAGATCGTGCAGATCGCTCTCGACCTGCTGGCCTGGATGCCCATGCTCGCCCTGACCGGCAAGGCCCGGCTCTGGGAGCCCCGCCGGCTACGGCTCCGCCTGTTCACCGCGGCCGCCCAACTCGTCACCACGGGCCGTCGGCGGATCCGCCGCCTGGCCCGCCACTGGCCCTGGACTAGCGAGATCACCGCAACGATGGCCCGACTCGCCCTCCTCCCCAACCCAGGCTGACCAGCACCTTCCCCGTCCCTGCGAGCATCAGCATCACAGCCCGGGCAGCGGAACCCGGCGCACACCCAACGCGACACTCGGGCCCTCGGCCTGCACCTGACCCCTCACCGAAGCCGAATCGGTCCACCGACGCCGTCGGCGGACCGTCAAGAAGCTTCGTGGTCAGGGTGGGGGTCTTATGGCTTACCGATCCCCGCCCTGTCCTGGTGTGCTCGGCGTGATCAGCACTCAGGGATTTTGGGGTCCCGGTTGACGCTATGGGCGTTGTTGTCGGCGTACCCGGCGAAGACGTACGCGGTGGGGATGCTCACCCACCCCTGGCCTTCGTTGTAGTCCACGTCGTGCACCTGGTACCAGGTGTTGCCCCAGTTGCCGATCTGCTGGCCGCGGGTCCAGCAGTGGGCAAAGAGCCTGCCGCCCGGAGGAACGTCACCGTTTATGATCTTGCCGTGCGTGGTGTCGGGGGCGTTGTAAAGGCCGACCCAGTTGCTGGTGGTGAGCGGGACGATATCGTCGGCGGAGGCGGCCCCCGTCATCACGGTGAGCGTGCCGACGCTCAGCGCCGCGGCGGTGGCGACCATCGCCACCCGGCGTCCGAACATGAAACTCATGAAGTGTTCCCCCCTGAGATCGGCCCCGGAGCCCATAGTCCTGGCAACCGGAAGCTGTGCGGCGCCGTCCCGCTGACGGGCGCTCCGATGCGGGTGAAGCTACCGGTGCGGATCCTGCGTCCGTCCTAGATCCGTCCTTCCGCCAGGTCAGCGTGGGGGTCAACATGCCCGCCACCGCCCCAATAAGCCGAAACGGCCCGCCAGACGAACCGGCGGACCGTCACGAAAGATCGAGGCTAGGCGCGGGAGTCGGGGTCGGGCAGAGCGGCGAACGCGGACGGAAACATCGCGCGTTTGAATTGTCGGTTTCCGCCGCGGGGTGCGTGTTCGCCGTGGGTGGAAGTCCCGGAGGACTTCGTGGTGGGTGCCAGGCCGGCGTAGGAGGCCGGGTGGGCGGCAGTGGGGACGCTGATGCCGTCGCCGACGGTGACCAGCAGGGTGGTGGCGGTCCTGACCGCGACCCCTGGCATCGAGGTCAGGACCGGGGAAAGAGGGTGCGCCTCCGGCAGCGTGCTGATCTGGGCTTCCAGCGCTCGTCGTTGTTCGTGGACGGCTCCGAGTTGGCGGGCCAGGGAGGGGATGACGATGTCGAGGGTGCCTGTGCCGGGGACGACGAGGGTCTGTTCGTCAAGTGCGTCGAAGCACGGATGGTGATTACTGGAACAAGGCCGGCGCCCCGGCTCCGCACATCCCGGCCCCGCGCGCGGCCGAGTTCACCGAGGCCACCTTCACAAACCGACGACACCGACCTGTCCACCGCCCCGCTGGCTGGCTCCGGCGGGGGTTTCGGCGTTCGGGGATGGGCCTGCCGGGTGAACAGCGAGGTCATGCCTACAACCACGAGACAGGTACCGAGAAGGGTTCAACGCCGGGGGGAGCGGCGGAGGCGTCCGTGGCGGTGAACGTTTTCCGCCGTCGACGTCGTGTTCCCGAAGAGGCGAATCCTCACCGCACAGGAACGGAGGCCCCAAGTGGCGTCAGACGTCAGCATCCCCGGGAGTGAACTCAAGGAGGCCCAGGACATGCTGGGCTTCGTGCACGACTTCATCGACATCGGACACCACACGTTCGACTTCGATGCCGCGTTCGGGCGCGAGCTCTCCCACGGCTCTGCACAGCACTTCGAGAACAAGTGGGAGGACGGCAAGCACCAGCTGCAGAAGCAGGTGCAGGGCATCCGGGACGCCATCGGCAACATCCTGGACTCCTTCGAGAAGACCGACCAGGACGCGGTGTCGAACCTCGACGACGGCAACGGCCAGTGAACCCCCACGGCGCATCACCCGACTTCACCGATCTCTCCCACACCTCCCCGAAGGCGACGGCTGACCGATGAGCACTGCACAACGATTTCTGCTGGACATTCCGGACCAGTGGCAGCAGGTGGACCTGAGCGGCGAGGAGCTGGCAAGGACCCGCGCCCAGGCGCTCGCCGCGACCGACAGCCCTCGCGAGAAGGCGCGGATCAACGACATGTTCCGGCAGGGCCGGGAGGTGACCCGGGCGGCCCGCCGGCACGGGGCACTGCTGGCCACGGGCACGGCGACGATGTACACCGAAGGCCTCTTCATGGCGTACGGCATGGTCTTCGCCGTCAGCACGCCCGAGGGCGAGGGGCTCACGCTGCCGGTGCTGTCCGCCCGGCTCGGGGTCTCCTCTGCAACCGGGGTGGCGCCCAGGGACCGGGTCATCGCGTCGGCGCACGTGCCGCACGTGGGCACGGTGGCCCGGGTCACCGGCACCGAGGTGACCCGGCTGACCGGGGACATCGACGTCAAGCTGCTGACGATGCACACGATGATGCCGGTGCCGGGCAGTGCCGAGGACTTTCTCGTGGTCACCCTCGCCAGCCCCAACCTGCCGCTCAAGGACGAGGTGTACGAACTCTTCGACGCCATCACCAGCACGTTCCGCTTCGTGACGGACGACGGTGTCCAGGTTCCCTCGAACGACGGCGTGGCCGCCTGATCCCTGCCGCACGGCAGGGCCAAGGGCGGCCGGGCTCACAGGCGGGAGGGAGGCGCACCCCGACGGGGGTCGCGGGGTGCGC
>NZ_JBFAET010000062.1:0-44499 GCF_040642095.1 Streptomyces sp. NPDC020362 | reverse complement strand
GTCCCGTCCATGGTGACGAGGATGGCCAGGACCGCTAGGTCGGCCACGCCGAGCGCCAGGCCGAGCAATGCCCGGATCGGCCTGCGCGTCCCCCGGGCGAGCGCCAGCGTGGCCATCACGATGGCTGACGGGCCGAGGAAGATGTTCCCCACCAGGAGTCCGGGGAGGCCGAGCACGAACGCCGCGATGGCCATGCTGTCGGCGTCGCCGTAGCCGCGCTTCTTCTTGTCGGTGGCGCCGGGACGTGCGATCTGTTTCTGCGTGGTGAGAGACATGGTGTGTCCTTCAGAAACGTTGCCCGGCGCGGCGTTCGCGGGTGATGAAGGCGGTCAGCCAGGCGACGATCAGTGCTCCCGTTGCCAGGCTTGCGGGAACGGGGAGGTGGGCCACGGCGCCGACCATGACTCCGAAAAGGAGGAGTACGAAGACGATCAGCATGGTGTTGTCCTCATTCGTGGTCGTGCCGGGGATCTCACCGGCTGACGGGGTCGAGGGGCTCTGATGATGTGTCGGTGTGTCCTGTGGCCGCTGCCGGCTGCGGCGTGCGGCGGCCCGGGAGCCACCAGTTCCAGCGGCCCATGAGCCGCATGGTGGCGGGTACCACGATGAGTCGTACGACGGTGGCGTCGAGGAGGACGGCGACGGCCAGGCCGAAGCCGAGCTGCTGAATGGGGACGATGCCGGCGAAGCCGAACGATCCGAAGACCGCCACCATCAGCAGTGCCGCGCCCGAGATGAGGGGAGCGGTGCGGGTGAGGCCGCGGGCGACGGACGCGGTGTTGTCCCCGGTGCGTGTGTACTCCTCGCGGACCCGGTCCAGGAGGAAGACCTCATAGTCCGTGGAAAGGCTGAACAACAGCGTCAGCAGCACCACGGGCACGAAGTTCTGCAGGTAGTTGGTGCGCTCGAAGTGGAGCAGGCCGGTGCCGATGCCGTCCTGGAAGACCAGGACGAGGATGCCGTAGGTCGCCGCGATGGACAGCAGGTTCATCGCGATGGCCTTCAGCGGCAGCAGGAGCGACCGGAACGTCAGCAGCAGCACCAGATAGCCGGCGGCCAGCATCACCATGACGACGCTCGGCAGTCCGCTCTGGATGCGGTCATTGCCGTCGATGCCCACCGCGGTCTCACCGCCGATGGCGACCCCGTAGGAGGAGGGGAGCCTGGCGGCCTCGTCGTGGACGCGGTCCAGGAGGCTCCGTGCCTCGTCGCTGGATGCGTTGACGTTGGGGACCACCTCGAAGACGATGCGGCGGTTGCCGTCGGCGACGTAGTGCCGGACGGTGTCCTGTGCGTCCTTGGGCAGCCGGCCCATGGCGGGGGCGGCGAGAGCCGTGAGGGGAGCCTGAGGTGCGGCGGCCTTCAGGATCGGCAGCGGGGACTGAACGCGAGCGACGTGGGGCAGGTGCTCCAGGCGGGTGCTGAAGTCCACGAGGCCGCCCGTCCCATCGAGCTTGTCCAAGGGCTCCGGTGTGGTGATGACGGCCTGGATCGGGGACGTCGTGCCGATACCGAAGGCGTCCCGCACGTGTTCGTAGCCCACGCGGACCGGTGAGGACTGCGGGAGGATCCGCGCATCCGGGGAGAAGGTGCGCAGCCAGGTGGTCGGCACGGCCAGCGCGAGAAGGGCGACGGCTCCCACCACGAGGAAGACCACGGGGCGGGCCATGACCCTCAGCGCCAGGCGGTACCAGCGGCTGGCCTCCTCCCCGGTCGCGTTCCCCTTGCGGGTCTGAAGGCGCTCCCGTAGCCCCTTGGGCAGTCGCACGCGGCCGGCGTTGATCCGGTGTCCCACCATGTGCAGCAGGACCGGAAGGAAGAAGATCGCCGTGAACACGGAGAAGGCGACGACGAGGACGGCGCCGACGGCGATGGAGAAGATGACGTTCAGGTCGATGAGGAACAGCGTGCACATCGCCAGGAGGACGGTCACGCCGGAGGCGATGACGGTGTGCCCGGACCTGCGCAACGTGGTCGCGACGGCGGCCTCGACACTGTCTCCCCCGGCCAGCTGCTCCCTGAACCTTGTGATCATGAACAGCGAGTAATCGACTCCCACACCGAGTCCGAGCATCGAGGCGGTGTTCTGAGCGAAGATCGACAGCTCGTGGTGCTGTGCGTACGGTTCGATCACCCCGAGCGTGAAGACGATCGCCGAGACACCCACCGAGAGGGCGACCAGGGATGCGGTGACGCTGCGGAACAGCAGCAGCAGGATCAGGATGATCAGCGGCAGCGTGATCATCTCTGCCTTGGCCAGGCTCTCCTGACTGAGGACGTTGGTCTCTCCCCAGAACGAGGCCTCGCCCACCAGGGACACGTCCAGACCCTGATCGCTGTAGCGGTCGGAGAGGTCCCGCTGGATACGGGGAAGCTCGCGGCGCGCGACGCCGTCTTCCAGGTCCATGGCCACGGCGTCCATGACCGTGCGGTGGTCGTCTCCGGTGTAGGGGGCTCGGTTGCCGGGCTGGACGGTGGACCAGCCGAGCATGCCGGCGACCTTCAGATCGTGGTCGTCCCTGACGGCGGTGGCGACGCGGCGCACCCGCTGCTCGAAGTGCGGGTCGTCGTCCTTGTAGCGCTTGTCGTGGATGACGAGGGTCGTCGTGGTCTTCCCGCGGGCCACGAAGCCGTGCTGGAGCTGGTGCAGTGCCGTGGTCGACGCGGTGCCCGGCGGGTACCAGCCGCCGCCGCTGAGGACCTTGGCGACGTTCGTCGCTCCCATGCCTGCGACGGCGAGGGCGACCAGCCACAGCGCAAGGAGCGGCCAGCGGCCTCGCCGGATCAGGCGGGAGGCGCGCTCTGCGACGCCGCCATCGGCCGGCGGGGTGGTGGATCGTGGCTGCATAAGCGGGCCCCCAGGGCGGAGAACTCGGTTGAAAGCCTGATGCGGAGAACTCGGTTGAAAGCCTGATAATGACTGGAGCAGAGTTGCTCACCGACTTACAGTCGGTCGCCGACTCTTGGTCGGTAATTATTCTCGGGAGGTCACATGGCAGTCAAGTCGCGACGTGAGGAATACGCTGCGCTCACCCGTGCAGCGCTGCTGGAGGCGGCAGCGGACCTCTTCGCGAGGGACGGGTTCGATGTCACGTCCGTCGACGACATCGCGTCCGCGGCACGCGTCAGCAAGGGCGCCGTCTACCATCACTTCCCGGACAAAAAGGCCATCTTCGACGAGGTGTTCCGCGTCAGCCAGAAGGAGGTCCTCGCCGGCGTCGAGGACGACCTCTCGGCCGGGCCCGAGGGCACGGACCGGCAACCCCAGCTCGCTGCGGTCAGCGCCGTCCAGGGCTTCCTCGACAGCTATGTGAAGGACGAGCGCAAGAGGTCGCTCCTGAGGCAGTCCGCCGGTGTGCTCGGTGCGCAGCGCTGCCGGGCGATCGACGAAGACCTGGCCCATCCCCTCGTCATAGGTCTCCTCGAGGAACTCGCCGAACGGGGAGAACTCCAGGACGTCTCGATCAAGATGGCCGCCTCCGTCATCTTCGGCACGCTGTGCGAGGCGGCGACCTCGCTGGCCCTTGCCGACGATCCCGAGCAGGCCGGGCACGAGGCGTCACAGGTCGTGATCTGCATGCTGCTGGGGCTCATCAGGCCCGGTTCCTGAAGGAGGCACGTCGCCCGTCACGCGCGGGCTGCGCGGCCCCTGGTTCCCGAACGCCCGAAGCGTCCGAACCGACAGGCCGTGCAGCCCGCGCCCCGCGCTCTGCCCCGAATCGTGATCAGGCACCCGCCAGAGCCACCGCGGGCACCATCGCGCACGCGGTGGCGGTACCGCAGGCCCGCTCCCCCTGATCACGACCGGAGCAGCCCCTAGCCGACCTCCTCCACCGTGGCGACCACGTGGAACGGTGCCGCCCCGGTCCCGGTGATGCGATAGCGGCCCCACAGGTCGGGCTCGGCGAGCTGGGTGTCGACGGGACCGGTCGGCGTGGTCAGCGTGCAGGGAGCCTTGGCGCGGTTGCCGACCGCGTCCTTCAGGGCACCGTGTGCGCCGACGCGGCCGTACCAGTGGTAATGGCCGTCGATGGGCTGGAAGTGGCCGGAGAGCCTGACCTCCACGGAGTACTCGACGCCGTCCAGGGTGATCGTTGCCGGGCCGGCGTAGCCGTCGTCGTCATCTTCGTGGTGTGTCATGGTCAGCTCCCGAGGAATCCGGCTTTGGCCCAGATCTTCTCGCTGGCTCCCCCGATCACGCCGATGGACTTGTAGTAGCCCGTGATCCGCTTCGCGGCCCAGCTGAAGGTCTCCCGTACGTGCGGGTTGGCCATGGCCTCCTTGCGCACGCTGTCGGGCAGGCCGGCCCGCTTGTACATCATCGGGTTGAAGAACTCCGTGGCGAACGTCTGGATCGACAGCGCCAGCATCATGCGCAAGGAGCTCAACTGCACCTTGTTCAGCGTCGGAACGAACCGCTCCAGCTCGCTCCGGGCGAAGCTGATGTGCCGGGCCTCCTCGACGACGTGGATGCGGGACATGGTACGCACCAGCGGTTGGACGGTCTCGTCCCCGGCGACCTCCCGCTGCACGTGGTCGAAGATCTCCTCGGTGAGCAACAGCAGGGCCCACAGTCCCGCTACGGGAACGGCCGCCTTGAGCAGGCGCCCGCTCTCGCGGATCTTCCAGGGTGTCTTGTAGACCTCGCTGCCGATCCGCTCGACCACCTTCGCGAACATGATCATGTGTCGGACCTCGTCGGCCATCTCGACGAGGGCGAACTGCACCTGCGGTGACGCCACGCTCTTGTCGTAGACGTAGCGGGACACCATGTGGAGCAGCATGTACTCGGTCCACACACCGAGCGCGATGGACGACGCCATCTCCTCACGGGAGAGGATGATCTTCTGCTCGGTCGTGAGCCGGCCCCACGTCTCGGTGCCGTACAGGGTGCAGCGCTTCTCCGGGAGGAACCACTTGCCCTCTTCCAGAGGTGCGTCCCAGTCGATGTCGAGGCGTGGGTCGTAGGAGTGCCGGCTGGAGGAGACCAGCAGCTGACGGGCCTTCTTGGTCTGCTTCGCGACTGTGTCGGCGACGATGTCGGACACGCGCTTACCTTTCTGTCGGGAGGGGAGAGTGCTTGTCGGCCCCCTGCCTGCCGGAGCGTGCGAGGGCCGCGAGCTCGCGCAGGCCGCCGAGGAGTGTGAACGGCCACTGGACCGCTGTCGTCCACCGGCCGCCGGCCCGCCGTATCTCGTGGTGGACGTTGACCACCACGTTGCGCCGTACCGGTTCCCCGGCGAGGATCTCGGCCGTCATCCGGGCGCTGAGCGCGCCGAACAGCAGGGACGCGTAGACGAGTTGCGGGACGCTGTAGTCGGCCTCGCCCAGGTGCTCACGTGCGTTACGCAGCATCTCCAGAGGGACGAAGCGCAGCGGCATGACCCTCAGGAGCAGGGACCACACCATTGCCTCGTCGACCGAGGCCGCGGTGATCTTCCCGTCGAAGGGCCGGCTCGTGGCCCTGCGGTAGTCGTAGAAGCGGATGTACTGGGTGCCGGCCATGTCGTACCCGGAGAGCACGGGCCGGCGGTGCTGTGCCGCCGCTTCGTGGAGGCGGAACTTGGACTGCCAGCCGGACCGCTCGGTGACGTCCACACCGTCGATGATCACGGAGCAACCACCGGTCAGGTCGGCCGCGTTGCCCGGTGTGACGCCCTGGGTCACCACCTCCACACGGGCGTGCGGATTGATCGACACGATGCGTTCGGCGGCGACCTCGGCCTTGTGCCGGCCGATGTCGTCGACGGTTGCGTGCTGCCGGTTGAGGTTGTTCAGTTCGAACTCCCCCACGTCGGCCAGGACGAAGTCCTGTACCCCGATGCGGGTCAGGGGCTCCACCGCGGCGCCTCCGGTCGAGCCGCAGCCGGCTATCAGGATCCGGGCCCTCGACAGTGCCTGCTGTGCCTGGTCCGTGATGAAGCCGCGGTTACGCTCGGTCAGCTCCGCGTAGAAGTCCTGCCGAGCCGTGCCGGTCATGCCGCCGCCCCTTCGTCGAGCCTCTCGGGCGCGTAGATGTACTGGACGTTGCCGGACAGCTCGGCCATCAGGCCGCGCAGCCCTCGTATCGGCGACTCGTGGGCCAGGGCCCGTTCGATCGCCGCCACGCGCTCGGCCACTCCGCCCGCGTCCGGAATCCATGCGTAGAAGGGGAGGACCTTCTCGCCCATGTCGTACCGCGGGTACAGCACATCCTGCCGGGACAGTTTCGGTTTGGTGCCCTGGACCAGGCGGACGGTGAGGCCGAGCAGGACCAGGTGGCGCAGGGCGATGTGTTCTTCCACGTCGCCGACGAGCAGCCTGAGGCCGGGGTGCTCCGTCTGTACGGCCATGCTGATGCCGGCCAGCAGCTCGAGCGTGATCGCCAGGTGCATCTGCCGGTCGGTGACGGAGTGCGCGTGGACGAGCCGCTTCACCTCCCGGATCTGGTGGGTGGTCACGGTGGAAGGGTCGTCCAGCAGCTTCTGCAGCCGGATGTCGTGCACCTGCTCCGACGAGAACGGCAGGCGTGCCGGGTCGGTCAGCAACTGTGGCTCCGGATCCTGGCTGTGGGCCAGCGCCACATAGCCGACGATCCGTCCGCTGTCGGTGTGGGTGGTGACGACGTGGATGTCGCGGTGGTGCATTCCCTGTACGGGCTCGCAGAACAGGGAACGGTCGAAGACGATTTTCCGGCTGGCGAATCCGGCGTTCAGGTACTCCGCGAGGCGGAAGCCGGCCAGTCCCAGGAGATAGCGCTCGGGAATGGACTCGGAGTACGCCACCGAAGTGGTGAGGCCGCGCGCCTGGTCGAACTGGTGGAGCGCCGCGCCGCTCTTGCGCAGTTCGTCGGCCAGGCCGCCGAAGGTCAGTCGGCTGTTGAGGCGCAGTACGTCCTCGATGTAACGGTCCTGGACCCCGTTGACCGGGGTGTCGTTCGCCTCGCCGGCCGACAGGCCGCTCGGCACGCTCCACGGACGGAGCATCGGCGCGGGCCCAGCCGCGGTCCGAGGTGCGCCCATCTCGTTTCCCCCTTTTATTACTGCGGTATTTCTTGTGGTGTCGTGCTGCCCGAGCCGGTCAGAAGTCATCTTCCTCGTACAGCGATTGGGTGATGGCAAGCGCGAGGACCTCAGGCGTGCCCTCGTAAATACGGGCTCCCAGGGAGTCCCGGACGAACTTCTCCATGCCGTTCTCACGGAGGTAACCGCGGGCGCCCATCAGCGACATGGCCTCCTGGGCCACCTCGATGGAGACCTGGTCGGCGAAGAGCTTGGCCGCGGCCGGCTGGAACACCGGAGCGGGGATCTCGCTGTCCGCGGCCTGGGCGGCACTGAGGTACATCAGGCGGGACGCCTCGATCTTGGCGGCCATCTCGGCGAGTTTGCGCGCAGTGAACTGGTGCTTGTAGAGGGGGACACCGCCCTGCACCCGCTCCTCGCACCACTTCTTGGCGATGTCGAACGCTCCGCGGGCGACACCGGTGGACAGGGCCGCGACGGTCGCGCGGGCCATGTTCATCTGCTGGATGTTGATGTGCACGCCGTTGCCCTCGCCGCCGACCACGTTCTCGACGGGGACGCGCACGTCCTCGAATACCAGCTCGCTGCCGAGGCAGGTGCGGTAGCCCATCTTGTCGGCGACGGGGCCACGGACGATGCCCGGCGTGTCCAGCGGGACGATGAATGCGGTCATGCCGGTGGCGCCCGGGTGCCCTTCGATGTTGGCGTAGACGGAGCCGAACTCGGCGACCCTGGCGTTGGTGATGAACCGCTTGCGGCCGTTGAGGACGTACACGTCGCCGTCCCTGCGGGCCCGCATCACGTCGCGGGCGTGCTCGGCGTTCTCGGGGATGAGCAGGTCGCAGCCGGCCTGGTCCTCGGTGATGGCGTTGCAGGCCAGGACGGGTTCGTCGCCGGAGAACAGAGGCAGGAAGCGGGACATCAGAGGCAGATCGCTGGAGAGCAGGACCGGCGCCTGCCCGAGCAGCGTGGCGCCGAAGATTAGCGCCGTGCCGGCGCAGGCGGCGGCGATCTCCTCCAGGGCGACGGCGACACCGAGGACGCCAAGGCCGAGGCCGCCGTACTCCTTGGGAACGACGAGCCGCATCAGGTCGGCCTCGTGTCCCTTGCGGACCAGTTCCCAGTCGAAGTCGTCAGCGGCCGCACGGTCGTTCTCGGCGGCGCGGGGCCGTACCTCCTTGTCCACGAACTCGCGGACGCGCAGGCGGAACTCCTGGATTTCGAGCGGCTCGGTGAGGAAGTCGACGGCCTCGGTGGTGGTGGTACTCATGACGCGTTGAGGATCCTTTCGTGAACACACGATCTGGCTGTGCTGTGACGCGGGAGACGCAGGTCAGACGGGCAGCCCCGCGTTGGCGGCGATCTCCGGGTACCGGTCGAACGCGGGCTGCAGCAGGGGTACGAACTCGAGGACCCTGGCGACGCTGCCCTTGATGCGGACCTTTCCGGTGGCGAGGGCCACGGGCATCAGGAGCCTGCCGAGCCACAAGGAGTGAGCGGTGTCGCAGCTCATCTTGATGCGGATGGCCGCCGGCTTCTCGGGACCGCCCTGGTGGACGCCGTCGGGGGTGACGTACAGCTCGACGTCGGGCTTCGTCTGGATCAGGTGCAGCGTAATTCCGGCCTCGCGCATCCGCTCGGTGAACTTCTCGTCCTTCAGCAGGATGCTGAACAGGTCCGTGAAAATACGACGTGCCGTGTCGCTGGACTCGAAAACGGCCATGACGGTTCCCTTCATTCGCGTGTGGATTCGCATGGAGACGCACGGAGGCACAGCACTGCCCGAACATGACAGTGCGTCTAAACACGGTGGTTTCGAAACACGGCGGTTCCGGAAATCGTCCGTGGTGAACCATCAGGGCATGCTGCGTACTCGCGCATCGGCATACCGCACGGCATGCCGGCGCCATCGATCGCGCGCTGTGGCGTCAGACCTGCTGCGTGCCCAGTGTGGTGGGATTCAGTGTCCTGCTGCGGATCTTGGGGCTTCTCTGCCCGTCTCGTCCGTCGTCTTCGCAGGTAGAAGTCGCTCTACAAACATCTACAGCACCCCCGTGCTCCCCGTTCAATGCGCACCGAGCCCCACGGCGTCGACGGCGCGACGGCGTGGGGCTGGAGTCGCCATCCTGGGCCGAGTTACCCCCGTTGCGTACCCAAGTCTGTTATCCGACTCCAAGTCGGTGCAAATTGACTCTCGCAGAGCCACTGCATCAGCGTCAAGTGATTCCGGCTCGCGCGTGGCGGACCCCAAGTCGTTGAAGATCCTTCTATGGTTGGCCGAACTCCGCTGGCCACCGCCTCTGTCGAAACGTTTCCGTCCACTGCCCGTCGGTGTTCCGCAGAACCGGGTGACCACGCAGCGGAAGGCCTTCCGCAGAGACTTCAGGAAAAGTGCGGGGTCGTCGGAGGATACGGGATATTGGCTTCCGTTTCCGCGAAAGGGCCCGCGACCGGCGGGAGGACCAGTGGCCGCATGGGACGGCAGCAGTAGTCCTGCGGCCGGTGCCACGGCGGTCCCTGCTGCGGCCCGAGCGTGATCGTCGGCACCCACCTCCGCACCGCTCTCCGCCCGCCCCGCCGGTATCGCCCGGCCGCCGCGGGAAGAGCTGGGCGCCGACTTGCCGAATCTGTCGTTGCGGAGCACTCACCGTGCAACCTCCCAGTGTCACAGCCAGAGGCGCCGTGGTTACCCAGTTGGCTCCCGTCCGGGCGGCGCTCTCGTCGGCCCACGGTCCGGCTCGGCGTGCCCAAGGAAGGCCGCCTTGTCGCCGGGCAGGCGCAGACGGCCCTGCAGGGTGATCCAACCTCCTCGCCGCCGGCACCCCTGCGATTCAGCATGACCTCACATCTGGCCTGCAGGGAGGACACCCCCAACCGGACACAGGAATCGAGGACGCGACCCTCGCAACATCTGGCGTGGCCAGTGACGGTCGCTGCCGCCCCGTCGGTGTGCGTTCGCATCTCCCCACGACCGGGCCGGCGCCACGACAGCCGGCCAGCCAGCCAGCCACGGCAGTATCCGTATGTGCGCGGAAAATACCGACTCCGCAATCACCACAACCGCCACTCGGTTCCGATCCGCTGCACAAACGGCCACCCTTCTCGCTATTCCTTGCATTGGCGACAGTGGCAGCGGTTGCAGAACTGTGAAATTTCTTACTGTATTGGATCTTTTTCGGCTGGAAGAATCTCCCATCGGGTGCCCCTCCCGGGGAGCCCTGGAACAACTGAACGCCAGGGGGAATTATGGCAGGAGTGACCGATCGCGACGAGTGCGAAGTCGAACGGGATGACGATTCATGGACAGTCCCCGGCTATATCGATTTGAAGAAACTAGGCAAAGGCGGTAGCGGCCGGGTGGTGATCGCCCGTCATGCCGCGACCGGCCGGAACGTCGCGATCAAGTACCTCAACGAGGAACTGTGTTCAAAGGCAGAATTTCGCACCGTCCTGCGAACCGAGGCCCGGCTTCTCAGCGGCCTGACATCGCCTCATGTGACGCGACTCTACGAGTACGTCGAAGCCGAGCAGGGCGCGGCCATCGTCATGGAACTGGTTTACGGCGCCGCACTCCGCGCGCTGCTGAAAAGGGAGGGACCCACCGATACCGAGGCCGCACTCGTCGTGCTGAAAGGATCCCTGCTCGGGCTGGCCGCCGCACACGGCATCGGCGTGGTACACCGCGACTACAAGCCCGAAAACGTGCTGGTGAACTGGAACGGCCAGACCAAGCTGGTGGACTTCGGAATTTCGGCGCGCACTGGAGACCGTCACAACCGGCGCGGCACCTGTGCGTACATGCCCCCGGAGCAGTGGAAAACGGAGGCCGCCACCCCGGCCGGCGATGTGTACGCGGCGACCGCCACCCTCTACGAGTGCCTGACCGGCATGCGCCCCTTCGAGGGGCCGGAACCACTGGACTTCCAGCGCCAGCACGTGCACGAGCCGGTGCCGATGGACCGGGTACCGGAAGAGGTGCGCGGGCTGGTACTGCACGGCATGGCCAAGGACCCGGCGCTCCGGCCCCCGAGCGCCCTCGACTTCCTGCGGGAACTGGAGTGGGTGGCCGAGAACGCGTACGGACCCGACTGGGAGGACCGCGGCCAGAGTCGGCTGGCCGCGGTGGCGGCGGCCCTGATACCGCTGGCGATCTCACGCCTGGACGCCCGTCTGGTGGGCTCCTCGGCCGAACTGGCCCGCACCGTGCTCACCACACGGCGCCGCAGCCGACTGCGCGGGCGGGGCGATGTACTCACCGGCACGGCCGCCGTGGCGGTGGCGGGGCTGCTGAGCCTGATGCCCAGCGGCTGGGCGGGCGGGGCCGAGGCACACGCCGGTGATCACACCCAGGCCGTCACCAGGCTCGACGCGCGGAAAGACACCGGCCCGGCGACGGAGACGCGGGGCACCGAGCACGGCGACACGACCGGGTCGGTCTCGGACTCCGACAGGGCCGGCACTTCTGGCGCTCGGGGCAGCGGCGGCCACGGAGACGCCGGCGCGGACAACGCACCCGCCGATGGCGGCACCCGTTCCGACTCGGGCTCCGGCGGTGTTGACGGGGACAGCGGCACGGATTCCCGCACGCACACGGGTGATACCGGCCCCGACACGGAGAAGGGCACTGGGCAGGGCGACACCGGAACGAACACCGACGGGGGCACCGGCACGGAGAACGGCCACGACCAGGGCGACACGGAGTCCCACACCCGCGAGGGCACCGGCACGGAGAACGGGACCGGTAACGACGACAGCGAGGACCACGACCACGAGGACACCGGCACTCAGGACACCGGCACCCAGGACGACACCGACCACACGCAGGAGAACACCGGCACGGCGAACGACACCGACCACAGCCACACGGACTCCCACGACGACGGGAACACCGGCGAGGGGAACGGCGGGACGGACAACACCGGCAACGAACACGCCGGCGGTGATGGGGGCATGGACTCCCGGACAGGAACCGCGGGCGACGCCGGATCCGACCAGGGTGGCAGCAGCACCGGAGGGAGCACCGACCCGGGTGCGAGGCACGGCCACTCGGACGCGCGGACCGGCGACGGTGATCCCGGGTCGGCGGGCGGCACTGGGTCCGGCAAGGACGTGGGCCCGGGCGGTGGCACCAGCTCGGACGCCAGTGCCGGTTCCCATGGGAACTCGGGCCCCGACTCCAGCACCCTGTCACACAGCACCAGCGTTCAGAGCACCACCGTTCAGAGCACCACCAGTCAGAGCAGTACCAACTCCGGCAACTCCGCCGGCGGCACCGGCACCGCCTCGGATTCGACGCCGGCCGTAACCCCGCGGCAAGGGGTTCCGGCAACCGTGGAAGGCGAGCCCGGCTGACGCGGGGTCTGTTACAGCGAGCCGAACGGAGGGGCGAGGATGACGGACCGCGGCGAGCGCCCGGTGGTGGCGTGGGAATTACCGGATCCGGACCTGCAGCCGACCCTGCAGGACCCGGATGTGCAAACGACCATCAGGGACGTCGGCGACGACACCTACATCCCGACCGTCCTCGACGCCCACTGGACCGATGCCGAGCCCGCGCCCGAGTCTGAGGTCCTGCATTTCGGACCGGGCGTCCCGCCCCTGGGGCTGACGGACACCGCCGTCGACGTCTGGCGCGGCACGGCGAAGCGCAAGAGCCGGAAGAGGCCCCGCGGCCGACTGCACCGGCTACGCAGATACCGTCTGGCGGCGGCCGTCCTGGCCATCGTGCTGGCCTGGTTGTTCTGGCAACGGCAGACGGCGGACCTGCGGATCACCCAGGTGACGGTGCGGACGAGCAGCGTCCTCGGATGCGACGGAACCGCCGAGGTGGTCGCGGTAGTGAACACCAACGGGGCAGCCGGCGCGTTCACCTACGAGTGGAACCGCAGTGACGGCACCTCCTCGGGCCCGCGCGAAGAGCGGCTGGGCAGGGGGCAGGACGAGACGCACCTCCGCCTGCTGTGGACCTTCCACGGCAAGGGCACCAGCAAGGCGACAGCGAGGCTGGTCATCGAGTCCCCCAGCCGGCACACGGCGTCCGCGTCCTTCACCTACACCTGCCGCTGATCCCGGACGGCCGGCCGGTCACCACGCCGGACGAAGGCCCACTCGCCCACCCCGGCCGTGCGGATCACGCCGGATCCCCGGTCCGCATCACGACGTGACGCCCGGCGATCCAGCCGAACGGGCCCAGACGGCTCGTGCCTGCCGGTCGGCCTCGCTGATGTCGGAGCGCACGGGAGGCATCTTGGGGGCGGGCCAGAGCTGCCGACTCCACCCAAGCCCGAGGCCCGAGTGCACATGGACGAAGCGGCCACCATCGCCACGGTCGTCCAGCGCCGCCTCTTCCGGGTCGAGTCGGCCCATCCCCGCTAGCCTGCCAGGCGCCCGGGGTGGGCCATGGCGCCGTCGGTTGCCAGACGTGCATGCAGTTCGACGTCGTAGCGCACGCCGTCGTACTCGAGCTTCTGAAGTTGAACTCCCTCCACAACAAAGCCCGCAGCGTCGGCCACCCGACAAGAAGCCGGATTGTTGACCCGGTGACCCAACTCCAAACGGAACAATCCGGCTTCGTCAAAGGCCCAGTGGACCAGTGAACGGCAGGCGGCTGAAGCGACGCCCTGGCCGCGAGCGGCTGCCGTCGTCCAGTACGACACCCACCCCGTCCGGTGACGCCGATCCAGCGCACCGACCGCCACATTTCCCAGCACGGTGTCCGCCTCGTCGACCACGGCAAACGCAAAGCCCGAGCCCGAGTCCCACTGCCCGGTTCTGGCTGCGAGCCATCGCTCCGCCGCAGCCGGTGACGAAATCGACTCGTCGGCCTGCCATGCCATCAACGGATCGGCGAACGCGGTCAACACCGACCCCGCGTCCGCGGACGACCAACGCCGTAGCCAGAGGCCCTGGGCTGCTTCCAATCGATCACGCATCTGCTGGAGTCTTCCTCAGCCGCGTGGTCTCCCGCCGGCAATTTCGGATCTGCGACCGCCACGACTGCGTGGGCCAGAGCCAGACCGAGTCGGTCACCGCTCACTGCGTACACCTGGCGGATCAGGCGCCGGCGATCCTGTCGAGTTTTCCGCCCTTCGCCTCCTCCACCAGGGAGGCGAACTGGTCGGCGCTCATCTGGACACGCTGCCCGAAGTCGTCCGTGAGCAGGACGCGCCGCTCCGCGGGCGCGTCGGGGTCGACGAACAGTTGCGGGCAGCCGCAGTCGCAGTTGCCACAGAAGGTCGCCACCGGCTCCAGACCGTCTGTCTCGCTCATCATCCACGTCCTTCCTGAGAGTTGTGCGGCCCAGCGACCGCGCCATGCTGCTCCCGGGATACCCGCCGACCAGCGGGGCTACGCAATGTCAGTCGCGAGACGCGGGGCACGGACCGACGGCGCCACGCACCCGTTCACCCTCGTGCTCCTCGTGCACCGCATCCGACGGGAACCAATGACGCCTGCTCTACGACTACCTGAGGGGACACTCTCCGTCGTCCAGGGTGTGGTCGTGACCGACACCCTGACCCTCGGTGTGCTGCTGTTCGAGGACGTCAAGGACCTCGACTTGGTGGGTCCGTGGGAGGTGCTCGGCTTGTGGGCCTCCCCCATCGCGTCGTCTCCCGGGCAGCTCCTGGCCGTCGGGCCGGACGCGGGTGCGGTGGTGGTCTGCTCGAAGGGGCTCCGCCTCGCCGCCGACTGCGGCACGACCACGGCGCCGCCGCTCGACGTGCTCGTCCATCCCGGTGGCCTCGGCACCCGAACTCTGGTGCGCGACGACCGGCATCCCAACTGGCCGCGGGGCCTCCACGAAGGCGGCACAGTCCTGGTGAGCGTGTGTACCGGCTCACCGGTGCCGGCCGCCGCGGGTCTGCCGGCCGGTCGGCCGGCCACCACGCACCACCACTACCTCGACGACCTCACCAAGATCGACGGCTTGGTCGACGGGCGTGCGCGGGACCGGTATGTGGACGACGGCGACGTCATCAGCAGCGCCGGGGTGTCGGCCGGTATCGACATGGCGCTGCACCTGGTGGCCCTGCCCGGCGGTGCAGAGGCGAGCGGAGCGACGCGTGCCGGGATTCAGTACGGGGCCCCTGCCGGCAGGGGCATCTGACCGGGTATCAGCGATCCCCGGACTTCACGGTCCGGCCCTCCTCCGCTCCGGTGTCCTCGCGCGCCACGTGACCGCGCTCCTCTCCACTGCCGCGGGCGAGTGGCTGAGCCGCGTAGGTGATGCGGACGACGCCGTCGGCGTGCTGTGCGGCGCCCGCGCCCCCGCCGAAGACGTCGGCCAGGAGCTGTGGGGACAGCACGTCCAGGACCGGTCCCGCCGTCACGACGGCTCCCTCGTGCAGGACGACCAGGTGGTCGCAGAGGCGGGCGGCCAGGTCGAGGTCGTGCAGAACCGCCAGGGTGGTGACACCAGTGGCCCGGATCAGGTCCAGCAGCTCGAACCGGGCACGGATGTCCAGGTGGTTGGTCAGCTCGTCGAGCACGAGCAGCTGGGGCTCCTGCGCCAACGCCCTTGCCAGCAGCACGCGTTGGCGCTCGCCGCCGGACAGGGAGGCGTAGTCCCGGTCCGCGTAGGGACGTACCCCGCAGCGGTCGATTGCGTCCTTGACGGCCCGGTGGTCCTCGGCGCCGTCGCGCCCCAGCAGCCCGTGGTGCGGGGATCGGCCGAGGGCGACGATCTCGGTGACGGTCAGGCCGGTGGTGTTGCCGGTGGCGTCCTGGAGGACGGCGGCGGTGCGCCGGGCCGCGGTGCGCGCGGACAGGGCCCATACGTCGTCGTCGCCGACTCGGACCGCGCCCTGCGCAGGGCGCAGCGAGCGGTAGACGGCGCGCAGCAGGGTGGACTTGCCGCTGCCGTTGGGGCCGACGAGGCCGACGATGTCGCCCTTGCGGGCTTCCAGGCTCACATCGTGGAGGATCGGGCTGCGGTCCAGGGTGATGTGGAGCTGGTCGACGGTGAGTTTCATGCTTCAGTCCAGGCCCTTGTTGCGGCGCAGCAGCCACAGGAAGAAGGGAGCGCCCAGCAGGGCGGTGAGGATGCCCAGCGGGAGTTCGTTGGGGCGGTTGAGGGTGCGGGAGAGCAGGTCGACGAGGACCAGGTAGAGGGCGCCCAGCAGGGCGGTCAGGGGCAGGAGGCGGCGGTGGTCGGCGCCGAGGGTGAGCCGGACCAGGTGCGGGATCATCAGGCCGACGAAGCCGATGCTGCCGGCGACGGCGATGACGGTTCCGGTCAGCAGCGCGCTGAGCACCAGGAGGACCGCGCGCAGGCGGTTGACGTCGACGCCGAGCGCGGTGGCGGAGTCGTCCCCGGCCAGCAGGACGTTGAGCCTCCGCCCGAAGAGCGTGAGGAGGGCAGTGCCTGCCAGCACCACCACCGCCACCGTGGGCAGTTGGTCCCACTGGGCGCCGGCCACGCTGCCCAGCATCCAGAACATCACCGTCCGCAGCTCGGTCGGGGTCGCCTGCAACTGGACGTAGCTCGTCGCCGAGAGGAAGACGTAGCCCACCGCGACCCCGGCCAGGACCAGCCGCGTGGGGGCCATCCGGCCGCGCTTCTGCCCGAGGGCGAAGACCAGCGCGCCCGCTGCCACCGCGCCGAGGAACGCGGCCGCCGAGACGCCGAGCCCGGCGAGCGCCACGCCTCCGCCCAGGGTGATGACCAGCACCGCACCGAGCGTGGCGCCGTAGGAGAAGCCGAGGACGATGGGGTCGGCGAGCGGGTTGGACACCACTGTCTGCAGCACCGCGCCCGAGACGGCCAGGCCCGCACCGACCAGGGCCGCCAGAACCACCCGGGGAGTGCGGAAGTTCCAGACGATCTGGTCGGTCGCGAGGTCACCGGAGGCACCCTGCCCGGTGACGTGGTGCCAGACGATGCTCCACACGTCACCGAGGGGGATGGTGACCGCGCCGATGCTGATCGCCACGATCATGGTGACGATCAGCGCAACGGGCAGGAGGGTGAAGGCCAGGGTGACCCTCAGCCGGGTCGGCCGGCTCAGAACGCGTCCGGGTGCAGCATCCTGGCGATCTTCTCCACGGCCAGGTCGTTGCTCGGACCGAGGTACATCGAGTCGGACAGGACCACGTACTTGTTCTTCTTGGCGGCCGGCCACTGGGGGAACTCCTTCAGCAGTTTCTTGGCGTAGGCCGCCGGGTGGGGGTCGTTGTAGCCGATGACGACGAGCGCGTCGACGTCGGTCGCGGCGACCTTCTCCTTGCTCAGGTCGGCGAAGGACGTCTTGGAGGCCGACGCGAAGGCGTTGGCACCGCCGGCCTTGGCGAGGATGTCGTTGTAGATGCCCTGGGCGACGACGGAGCTGAAGGCGTTGCCGCCCATGGACATGTTGGAGAAGAGCACCATCACCTTGGGCGCCTTCTTGCCCTTGACCTTGGCGGAGACCTCGCCGATGTGCTTCTCGGTGGCGGCGATCAGTTTCTCCGCGCGGTCGGAGACGTTGAAGATCTTCCCCATGTCGCGCAGCAGGGTGTAGCTGTCGGCGACGGTCATCTTCGAGGTGTCCTGCTTGCAGCCCTGCGGGGACACGTACGTGTTGGCTGCCACCTGCTTCAACTGGTCCCGGGTGGCGAAGCCGTTCTTCTCGTCGAAGCCGTACGAGGTGGTGGACAGCACCAGGTCCGGGCGCAGGCCCAGCATTGCCTCGCGGGGGATGTCGTAGGCGTCGTTGAGTTTGATGTTCCCGGTGGGCAGCGCCTTGATGGCCCTGGCCCGGCCGGGTACCTCGCTCATGCCGTAGGCCTGCTCATTGGCGACGATCTTGTCGCCGAGGCCGAGGGCGAGCAGGGTCGAGACCTCGGCGACCGAGGCGCCGTTCATGACGACCACTCGGCTGGGGGCCTTCTTGAAGGTCTCGGGCCGGCCGCAGTTGTCGATGGTCACCGGGTATCCGGTCTTCGACGCGGCGGCCTCGGTCTGCTTGCCGCCGGCCGTCTCGTCCGTCGAGGAGTCGGCGCATGCCGCCGTGACCAGACAGAGGGCCGCGGCCAGGGCTGTGGCGACCGGCCGTTTGATGGACATGCTGGCTCCTTGCTCGCAGGGCTCGGTGGTGTTCCGTTGCAGTAGTCGTGGCGCGGCGGCGGTGAGTTCCCGGCGAACTCCAACTACTTTGCGCGGGTTGCCGGATGAGGCCGCTGTCCGGCCGTGGCGGGCAGTGTCCCCGTGGTCACGCAGTGGTCGAGGTACCGGAACACCAGGTCCCGGCCGACCGGCGGGCAGGTGATGCCGGTGCCGCGCAGTCCGTTGCGGACGTTGTCGGCGTGGATGTGCCCGAGGCGCAGGTCGGGAGCCCCGCTCCCGCTCGTCTCGTTCGAGTCGAAGAAGGCGAGCGTGGTCGCGGCCACGTCGGCCGAGCGGGGCAGCAGATCACGCCACTGGCTGAGCGGCAGACGTCGTACGGGGTAGCCGTACTCCTCGACCCAGTCGTAGACGTCGCTCAGCCGCACCCTCGGGACGGCCGCGTGGTTGAAGACAGGACCGGCGGTGGTCAGGGCGAGATGCACGAGGGACTTGGCGGTGTAGTCCGCCGGTGTCCAGATCTCGTCCTCGAACAGGTGCGGGACGATCCCTGCCGGGATGCCCGCCCGCAGCACACTCCACAGGAAGTCCCGTGCGTTCACCAGTCCGGTGCCTCCAGGTCCGACCACGCGGCCCAGGCGGTGCACGGTGACGGGCAGTCCTCGTTCGGCGGCCTGTTCGAGGAGCCGTTCCGAAGCCCACTTCGACTGCTGGTAGCCGTACCGGAGACCGGGGTGGGGCGCCAGAAACGTCTCCCGCACCTCTGGACTGTGGCTCACGGGCGGGGTCACGGACAGCGTGGAGACGTAGTGGAGGGGGATCGCCCGGGGGGCGGCCAGGCGCAGCAGGTCCCGGGTGGACTCGGTGTTGACGGTGCGCAGGGTGCCGTACTCCCGCATGATGCTGACCGTCGCGGCGTTGTGGAAGATCGCGTCGCAGGTGTCGGCCAGTTGGCTGAGGTCCTCGGGCGCCAGGCCGAGCCCCGGGCGGGCGAGGTCGGCGGGGAGTGCGCTGATGCGCTGCCTCGCGTCTTGGGGGAGCGCGAGGTGGTGCTGCGCCAGGGCCTGGTGGACGCGGTCCATGGCCTCGTCGGTGGTACGCGCGCGGACGGTGCAGACGACTTCGGCGTCCGTGGTGGCGAGGAGTTCCGCCAGCAGGTGCACTCCGACGAATCCGGTGGCGCCGGTCAGCAGGATGCGCCGGAGTGCGTCCGGACGGTGGCCGGTACCGGGCCTGATGTCCGGCTCGAGGACGGTGTCGGTGGCCAGGGCCGCCGGGAGTCCGGTCGCAGCGGGCGACCGGTCGTCGAGGAAGCGGGCGAGTTCGGCGGCGGTGGGGTACTGGAAGAGCCAGGCGACCCGTATGTCGCGGCCCAGTTCCACGCCGAGCCGGTTGGCGACCTGGATGGCCTGCAGTGACTGGGCTCCCAGGTCGAAGACGTCGTCCTCGGCGGTGGCGTCGTCCGCGCCCAGGACGTGCTGCCAGACGGCGACGATCGTCCGCTCCAGCGGGCTTCCGGCGGTCGGAGCCTGTGGGGCGCAGGGTGTGCTCAGCGCGGCCCTGTCGATCTTGCCGGACCGGGTGCGGGGCAGGCGGTCGTGGAGTTCGACGGCGGAGGGGATCATCGCCGCGGGCAGCTTGGCCCTCAGATGGGCCCTCACCTCGGAGGCCGAGGGAGCCGGAGGGTCCGTGACCAGATGGGCCGCGAGGCGCCGCGTGCCGTCCGGCAGTGTCTGCCCGACGACCGCGGCTTCGCGGATCCGCGGATGGGTCACCAGCGCGCTCTCCACCTCGGCGGGATGCACACGATGACCGCTGATCTTGAACTCCTCGTCCGCCCGGCCGAGGAACCGAAACTGCCCGTCCTCGCCGATGCGCACGAGGTCGCCCGTGCGGTAGGCGCGGGGTGCGCCGGGGAGCTCGGCGAGAGGGGCGAAGCGGGTGGCGTCGGGGGCGCCGGACCCTCGGTAGCCGAGGGCCAGGTTGTCGCCCAGGAGGTACAGCTCCCCGTCGACGACGGCGGCCCGGGTGCCGGGCAGCGGCAGTCCGATGGGTACGTCGCCGGGGGCGAGCTCAGGATCGTGCAGGTCGGCGACGGTGGCCACGACGGTCGCCTCGGTCGGGCCGTACGTGTTGAACAGCTCGACCGACGTGCCGACGGCCTTGCGCCAGCGCTCGACCCGTTCCGGGAGCGCCGCCTCGCCGCCGATGACGACCGCCCGCACGCCTTCGGGAAGGGCCGGGGCTCCCGTCGAGAGCGTGTAGGCGAGTTCGTGCCAGTACGCGGTGGGCAGGTCCAGCACGCTGACACCCAGGCGTGCGCAGTCCTCCAGGAACCGTGGGACCGATTCCGTCATCTCCTCGGTGCGGACGACGAGGGTCCCGCCGACGCAGAGGGTGAGGAAGATTTCCTCCACGCTGGCGTCGAAGTGGAGCGGCGCGAACTGCAGTACCCGGTCCTCGCGGCGCAGCCCGTAGCGGTGGGTGGCGCCCGCCACGAAGTGCGCCAGGGCGCCGTGGCTGATCTCGACGGCCTTGGGGCGGCCACTGGACCCGGAGGTGTGGATGACGTAGGCGAGGCTCCGGGGTGACGGCGGTACCGGCGTGGGGCCGAGGGGCGCGTCCGGCTGGTCGGGTGTGAGGACGGGCCTGCCCGCGAAGGCGCTCGCTCGGGGTGCCGTGGTGAGGACCAGGGCGGGCGCGGCCTCGTTCAGCAGCTGAGCCGTCCGCTCGGCGGGGGCATTCGGGTCGAGCGGGCAGTAGGCCGCGCCCGACAGCAGTACGCCGAGGACGGCGGTGACGGCGTAGATGCCCCGGGGCAGCGCCACGGCCACCAGATCGCCCCGTCCGACGCCCCTGGCGGCCAGGCGGCGGGCCATGTCGCGCGCGCTGCCGAACAGCCGGGCATAGGTGATGCTGTCGCCGTCGTGTTCCACGGCGACGGCTCCGCCCCTGCGGGCGGCATGGTCGGCGATCAGGCTGAGCGCCGGGCGGGCGGGGGCGGGCAGCGGACCGCCGTCCAGAACCGGTGCGGAGGCCGGGCGCAGGGGCCGGTCGGGAGCGGCCATCGCGTCGCCGAGCAGCGCGAGCAACCCGTCCTGGAACGCGCCGACTTCGGCTGCCTCGTACAGCTCGGGGTTGGCGTCGACCGCGATCCGCACACCGGTGCCGTCGGACCGGTCGTACACGTTGACCGCGAGGTCGTCGACGGGACCGGCGGAGACGTTGTGGACGGTGCTGCGGTGTCCGGCGAACCGCAGGTCGTACTCGAACGGCATGATGTTGACGCCGGGCCCGGACAGCCTGCGCTGACCGCCCACCAGCTTCAGGTCGCGGCGCAGCTGTTCGTAGCGGTAGCGCTGGTGCGGCAGACCGGCGCGGAGTTCGCGGGACACGCGGGCCGCGAGGTCGCGCAGGCTGTCGTCGGCGCAGACGGCGACGCGCAGGGGCAGGATGTTGCGCACCATGGCCGGGACCCGCAGCGACACGGAGCCGAGGCGGCCCATGGCCGGCAGGCTGAGGACGATCTCCTGCGCCCCGGTGAGGCGGTGCAGGTGGGCCACGGTCGCCGCGAGCAGCACCTCGGACCAGGTGACCGACAGCTCGCGGGCGACGGAGCGCAGTGCGTCGGCCTGGGTGGTGTCGAGGTCGGTGACCCGCCGGTGGAAGGTGCGGGCGGGCAGCGCCGACCGGCCCGCCGGGGTGGCCACCGGGGGGCGGTCGGCGTACCGGTCGGTCCAGTAGGCGCGGTCCTTGGTGTGGCGGGGGGACTCCAGGTAGGCGCGTTCCTCGGCGCGGACGGATTCGAGGGTGCCGAATCCGCTGTCGGGGACGGGTTCGCCCGCCATGAGGGCGGTGTAGACCTGGGCCACACGGCGGGCCACCAGAGAGAGGCCGAAGCCGTCGAGGGCGATGTGGTGGACGCGGTGGTACCAGAGGTGGCGGTCTTCTGCGGTCCTCAGCAGGGCGTGGCCGAAGACGGGGCCGCGGGTGAGGTCGACCGGGCGGGCCATGTCCGCGGCCATCCACGCGAGGGCGGCGGCGTGCGGGTCCGGTTCGGCGGTGAGGTCGGCCGTGTGCAACTGCCAGTCGCCGGCCGGGGTGTCGGCCTGCCGGGGACGGCCCTCGTCGTCCGTGCCGAAGGTGACGTTGAGGGCTTCCGTCTCGCCGACGACGAGGTGAAGCGCGGCGTCGAAGACGGAGGCGTTCACCGGGCCCTCGATGCGCACGTACTCGGCCGTGTTGTAGGCGGGGCTGTCCGGGTCGAGCTGCTGGCCGGTCCAGATGCCTTCCTGGGCGGCCAGCAGAGGGTGGCGGCGCGCGGACTCAGGTGTCGGCACGTGCGGCACCTCCCCGGCGCTCGGTCAGCAGCTGCCACCACTGGGCGAAGGAGGTGCGCTCGGCGAGGTCCACGAAGCTGACGTCCGCGCCTGCGGCCTGCCACCGTTCGAGCAGCGTGGCGATGCGCAGGGAGTCGAGGCCGGCGTCCAACGGGTTCTCCTCCAGGTCGACTTCGTCGGGCCGCAGGTACAGGAACTCCGCGAGGTCGGCGCGGAAGCTCTCCGGGGTGAGGGATTCAGGCATGGGTTCTCTCTACGACGGGTGGCGGCGGCGTCAGTTGACCTTGCGGGCGGAGTCGCCCCAGAAGCGGTCGCGCAGTTCGCGGCGGAGGATCTTTCCGCTGGGGTTGCGTGGTACGTGGTCGATGAACTCGTAGGCCGAGGGCAGCTTGAAGGCGGCGAGGCGCGGGACGAGGAAGGTGTGCAGGTCGCGCGGGCTCGGCTGCTCCCCCGGGACGGGGACGACGAACGCGTGGACCCGTTCGCCCCAGCGTTCGTCGGGAGCTCCGACGATCACCGCCTCGGCCACACCCGGGTGGTGCTCCAGCACGTTCTCGATCTCCGCCGGGTACACGTTCTCACCGGCGACGAGGATGGCGTCCTTGATGCGGTCGCGGATGAAGATGTAACCGTCCTCGTCGACGTAGCCCGCATCCCCGGTGTGGATCCACCCGTCGACGAGGGTTTCCGCGGTCTTGTCGGGCAGGCCCCAGTACTCCACCATCCGGGCCGGGGTGTACAGGCAGACCTCGCCGATCTCGCCCGGCGGCAGTTCCCTGCCCGTGTCGTCGATCGCCTTGGCACGGACGCCCGGATAGGGATGGCCGGCGGCCTGCATGCGGGGTCCGCCGGGGACGTGGTCGGCCGGCGGCAGACACACGGCGGTGTTGCCGGTCTCGGTGAGCCCGTAGATCTGCGCGAACTCGCAGTCCAGTACGGCGAGGCTCTCCTCCAGCAGGCTCTCGGAGATCGGTGAGCCGCCGTAGACGGCCTTGCGGAGCGTGGTGAAGTCCTTGGCACCGACACCCGGTTCGGTGAGCATCATGCGGAGCATGGCAGGAACGACACAGGCCGTGGTGATGCCGAGGTCGCGGATCAGGTCGACGGCCCGGCGGGCGGCGAAGGCGCGCATCGCCACGATCGTCGTGCCCGCGTTGAGGTTCTGCGTGGCCCACCACAGGCCGCCGATGTGGAAGCCGGGGATGCCGACGAGTGCGATGTCACCGTCCCGCCAGTCGATCCAGTCGAGCCCTTCGCTCGTCAGGGCCTCACGGATGGCGAAGAAGCTGCGATGGGCGAGGACGACGCCTTTGGGCAGGCCGGTGGTGCCACTGGTGTAGAGCTGGGCGACGGGAGTGGCGGCGGTGGCGTCGAACTTCGTGTCGCTGTCGGGGTGTTCGTCCTTCCACACCGTGAAGTCCGGGCCGAGGGGTACGACCGTCCCGGGCGGGGCGGTCGGCATGCGGTCCACGATCGGCGCGAACTCCGGTTCGAGGAACAGGAGCCGGGTGCCGGAGTCCTGGAGGATGTGGCTGACCTCGGGTGCGGTGAGCCGCCAGTTGACGGGGACCAGGACGGTGCCGCTCTTGGCGCAGCCGAAGAGGATCTCGTAGTAGTGCTCGGACTCCTTGCCCAGGTACGCCACTCGGTCGCCCTCGGTCAGTCCGGCGGCGCGGATGGCGTGGGCGATGCGGTTGCTCTCGCGGTGCAGTTCACCGTAGGACAGGCTGCGGCCCTCGCAGAGCACGGCCGGGGTGTCGGGCCGGCGGTCGGCGTGGAAGCGGGTGGTCTGGACGAGCGTCTCCATGGGCGATCCCTTCGGTGGCTCAGCGGACGTTGACGAAAGCGAGAGTCGCCTCGCCGTCGCACCGGCCGCCGTCGGCGTCCCAGTAGCGGTACGAGGTCTCGGCGTGCAGGAACGGTTTGCCGCCGCTGGGCTCACGTCGGCTGACGGACAGGAACCTCATCTCCCCGAAGAAGGAACGGGGGTTGACGGGACGCCGGAAGGTGCCCGCGAAGCGGGCGATGAGGATGTCCGGGAGCTGGTGTCGCCAGAAGTCGTCCAGGGTCCAGTTCTCGAACCCGGCCAGGAGTCCCTCTTTCACGGACTTCGCGACGAGGTAGTACATCATCTGGTTGTAGGCGATGTTGACCTCGACCGAGTTCAGGTGGCCGGTGTCGTCGATGTAGCAGGACTCCGGGATCGCGAACTCGCACACCGCCGTTGTGCGTTCGGGGCCGACGGTGACGTCGGCGGCCTTCAGGTACTTGCAGTGTTCCTTGTACGGCACCAGCACCCGCGCGAGCAGGTCGACGTCGGTGACGTACGAGCGGTCGACGGCGGGTGTGGTCATGGCACCCGTATCCCGTCGTGCAGCTTGCGCTCGTCGTGGACGGTGACGCGGTAGGAGACGGTCGGCTCCGGGGTGGTGGTGTGCCGGGCGCGGTGGATGAGGCTGCGGTTGTCCCAGATCAGCAGGTCGCCCTGCTCGAAGCTCTGCAGGTGGATGTTGTCGTGTTCGAAGGTGTCGTCGAGCTGGCCGGTGGCCTCGAATAGGCGGTGCAGCAGGCCGTCGTCCAGCGGGTTGGCGTGCGCGTCCTCGATGCCGACGGTGAAGCCCTCGCTGATGTACAGGACCGTTTCGCCCGTGAGGGGGTGGATGAACGTGGTGGGCTGGAGGACGGCCGGGGTCTTGCGCTCCACCTCTTCGATGATCTCGGAGAGCGGGCGGTAGACGTCGTGCGGGCGGATCTTGAAGTACTTGCGGACCGAGTGCCGGCAGTGGGTGTCGGCGACCTCCTTCTTGAGGTCCTCCGGCAGCTTCGCGTAGGCCCTGCCCATGTCGATGAAGTACGTACCGCGGTTCCGCTGCGGAATGACCTGGGGGTAAATGAGGGTGATGCCGAAGGGGTCGGGCATGAACTGGTAGTCGGCGTGCCAGAACTTGCCGGTCTTCGGTACGCCCACCTGCTTGCCGTTCTCCGGGACGTTGGAGGAGACGAATATCTCCCGGATCTCGGGGTGGTGGTACATCGGCTCGTAGTACGTCTCGGGACGCCCGAGCCGCCTGCCGAGGTCCAGGAACTGCTGGGGGGAGAGGTCCTGGCCCTTCAGGACGGCGATCTTCTTCGTGTAGACGGTCTGCTTGAGCGTCTCGATGTCCGTGTCGGACGCGGTGGCGTGGTCGAAGTCCTCGACCGTGGCGCCGAGGGCCGCACCGAGCTGTTCGGAGATCTTCATGAGCGTCGTCTTCCTTCGTGAGGGGAGGTCAACCGGCCTGTTTCAGCGCGCCCGTTTTGCATCGATCAGGGCGGCGGTGCGGCCGAGGGTGAGGGTGCGCCGCAGCTCGCTGTCGTGCACCGTGACGCCGAGGTCGCGTTCGATGCGGATGCTGATCTCGACCATCGTCAGCGAGTCGACGTCCAGGTCGGCGAAGGTGACCTCGGGGGTGAAGCGGTCGGCCGGGGCGTCGTGCAGCTTCGCGAGGATCTCCACCAACTGGTGGTAGGTGGTCGTGCTCATGAGGTGGGTTCTTCTCCTCGGTCGTACGGGTGGGCCGATACGGGCAGTTCGGGCCAGGTCAGCAGGCAGGAGCCCCAGGTGAGGCCGCCGCCGAAGGCGGTGAGCAGGAGCCGGTCGCCGGGGCGGATCGCCTGCCGGGCGGCCGCGTCGGCGAGGGCGAGCGGGATGGAGGCGGCGCCGGTGTTGCCGACGGAGTCGACGTTGGTCACGCAGCGCTCCCGGGGCAGGCCCAGGTCGTCGGCGACCGAGTGCAGGATGCGCAGGTTGGCCTGGTGGGGCACGAAGTGGTCGACGTCGTCGATCTTCCAGCCGGACGCGTGCAGGACGGATCGCGCGGACCCGGCCATACGGGTCACCGCGTGGCGGTAGACCTCGTTGCCGCGCATCGCGAAGTGCCGGTCGCGGCGCTGCACTTCGCCTCTGGTGGAACGCTGGCGGGAACCGCCCGCCGCGATCGTGATCAGATTCTCGTGCGCGCCGTCGCTTCCGAGGTCGAACCGGCCCACGGCACCCGGTTCCCGGGCCGTACCGGCACGCAGGACCACGGCCCCGGCGCCGTCCCCGAAGATGATCGCGTTGGCCCGGTCGAGCGGGTCCACGATCGTGGAGTAGGTGTCCGCGCCGATGAGCAGGACCCGTTCGGCGACGCTCGAGGTGATCAGCCCGACAGCCGTGGCCAGTCCGTACACGAACCCGGTGCACACCGCACCCACATCGAAGGCGGCCGCTCCGGCCAGACCGAGCCGGGCTGCGACCGTCGGCGCCGTGGCCGGACACGGGCGGTCCGGGGTGGTCGTGGTGACGATGACCGCGTCGACGGAGTCGACTCCGGCATGGCGCAGGGCTCGGCGCCCGGACTCCACGGCCAGGTCCGACGTCGCCTGGCCGGGCTCGACCACATGACGGCGCCGGATGCCGGTCCGGGTGCGGATCCAGGCGTCGTCGGTGTCGAGTCGCTCGGCGAGTTCGTCGTTGGTTACCACGCGGGACGGCACCCATCCGGCCAGTCCGCACAGGACGGCAGCAGGTGGGCTGGGAGCATTACTGGGCACGGCTGTTCTCCAGGTGTGGGAGTTCCGGGGGCGCCCGGACGAGCCCGGGACGGCAGGAGAGGTCTAGGGACCCGCGGTCTTCGTGCGCACGGCCAGGGTCAGGGGTACGGCGCAGGCGATTCCGGCCGCTATCGCGAACACGGCGGCCCTTATCCCGGCCAGCGGGGCACCGTCCGCCGGGTGGTGCCCGACGGCTCCCGCCAGCGCCACCAGCACCGCGAGACCCACCGCGCCACCGACCTGGAGGCTGGTGGAGACGAGGCCCGACGCCACGCCCTGGTCCTCGGGGGCGACACCGGCGGCAGCCGTGATCCACATGCCGGTCCAGGCGGATCCCTGGCCCAGGCCCAGCAGCACGATGCCCGGCAGCAGCAAGGGGTACGACCCGTGCTCGGTGAGCGCAAGACCTAGGGCGGCCGCTCCCAGCGCGCCGAGTGCCATGCCTCCGACCAGCATGCGCCGCACGCCGACGGCCGCGACGGCCCGCTCGCCGGCCTGGGTTCCGGCAGCGACCACCACCGCCGGGACGAGGAAGGCGAGGCCGGTCGCGAACGCGCTGTATCCGCGCACGTTCTGGAAGTACAAGGTCAGGAAGTAGGGCAGGGAACTGAAGGTAGCGCTGTACACGGCGGTCACGGCCATCGCTGCGACGAGCCCGCGACGCCTGAACAGCCGGGTCGGCACCAGGGGATCGCACGAGCGTGTCTCGACGACGGCGAAGAGCGTCAGGAGGGTCGGCGCGAGCACCGCACTCACCAGCGCGGAAGCGCTGCTCCAGCCTGCCGCGGGCGCGTGCACCAGCAGGAACACCAGGAGGGTGATGCCTCCGGTCCCGGTCAGTGCCCCCGCCAGGTCGAATCTCCGCGTTCCGGGCCGGGGGACGTCCGCAGGGAACAGGATCCTGCCCGCCCACGCGATCGCCACTGCCACGGGGACATTGACGAAGAACACCGACGGCCAGCCGAACGCCTCCACCAGAACTCCGCCGAGCAGGGAGCCGAAGCACAGTCCGCCCGCTCCCGCGGCCCCCCACACCGCCAACGCCCGGTTCCGGTCGGGTCCTTCGGCGTAGATCGTGTTGATCAGGGACAGGGTGGCCGGGAACAGCAGGGACCCGCCGATGCCCTGGACCGCCCGCACGGCGACCAGCGCACCCGGGGTCTGGCAGAACCCGCCCACCAGTGAGGAACCCGCGTAGATCAGTGCCGCGGCGACGAACGTCCGGCGCCGGCCCAGCAGATCCGCGGCTCGGCCGCCCAGCAGCAGGAAGCCGCCCGTCGTCACGACGTACGCGCTCACCACCCACTGCAGGTCGTGCTCCGGGAAGCCGAGGCCGGCGCCTATGTCCGGGAGAGCGACGTAGACGATGTTGTAGTCGAGGGCGATGACCAGCTGAGCCAGCGCCAGGAGAAGAAGAGGCAGTCGTGCCGGCACCGTCCGGTCCCCCCTCACCGATAAAGAAGAAGATTTAAATGGAGACGAATATCGAATCCGTCGATCATTTTCGGTCACGATAGCACCCCGAGGAGAACTTGAGAATGGCCGCCCCGCATACTCCCCCAGGGCCGGATATTCACCTTTCAGGGCAGCATTGAAAACCGACAGTGCAAAACTGCCGGTTCTTTTTTCAGGAGTTTCAGGCGGTCAGCTTTCCCCCATCAGTCGCCTGATTTCCGAGATGAGCGTCACCAGCGCCCGCCGTTCCGGAATGGTGGTTTCCGGGTGCCACAGGTCCACGAGGAGGCAGGTGCGGGGACGGTCGCCGTCGTTGCGCGCCGCATGCTCGAAGGAGTAGTCGAAGAGCAGACAGTTGCCCTCCTGCCAGGAACGGGTCTCACCGGCGACGGTGATGCTGCACCTGTCGGGGATGTCCACGGCGAGATGCAGGTTGATGCTGAAGTTCCACAGATCGCAATGCGGTGCTATGGATGCTCCGGGCATCAGGGTGGAGAAGTGGCACTCCAGGAGAGGGCAGATCTTCTCCGTGTCGACGGCGAACTCTTTGAGTACCTTGTGGGCGGTGGGGGCGGTTGCCGTCGATTCCTCGACCAGTGCACCGTCGCGGTAGAGGTAGAGAGCCTGCCAGTCCTTCTGCCGGGTCAGGTAGTGCTCGTAGTCGGAAAACGCCTCCCGCCGTAGCGCCCACGCCGAGTTCAGCTCGGCCTTGATGACCGGATGAGCGGATTCCAGCGCCTCGATGACGGGGGTCAGTTCCGGGTAGGCCCAGGGATCGTGCCACGGGGTGGGAGACAGCCCCGGCAGGACCCACTTGGCTCCCTTCTGGAGGGGATGGCGTGCCCCTCCCCCGCCGGGCTCCAGCATCCGTTCCACCCTGCTGAGGGATTCCGCACCGTGTTCGCTTCTGATCACCGCGAACGCGTTCTCTATCTCGGGTGTCATGAGGCCCTCCTGGCCGAAGCCGCGACCGTACTTGTGCCGCGCCGTCGCATCAGTAGTCGGACAGGAGACCGAGTGAGTTCCCGCGACTTTCGGTCAATGTGCCGCGCCCGTACGGGAATTGCCGCCTCCGCTCGTCCCGGGGGCCACGAGGGTCGAGCCGGCCCCTTCGTGCCGGTCGGCCGCTGCGATGTCCACCACCCGGTCGCAGAGAGAGATGAGCGCCGGGTCGTCGGTCGCGACGAGCACGGTGACGGGCGCCTCGGCCAGCAGTCGCGCGAGGGCGTGCCGGTCGGCGTCTTCCAACCCCGTGGTGGGACGGTCCGCCACCAGCACGCCCGCTCCCTCCCTCACGCAGTCGATCGCGCGCGCCACGTCTGCACTTCTCCGCGCGCGAGGGAGCCCGTCGGGCGGTCCGACAGCCGGCCGCCCCCCGGCCGGTCCTCGCTGCACGAAGTCACCGCCGGTCCTGCGCCGGGCGCCCCCGTCGTGTCGGCGCGCACCACTGGGCCGGGCGCCACGTTCACACACGGAAGCCACGCGCAGGCCCTGGTGCGCCAGGCCCGTTCGGCGGGGTTCCGGTTGTCCCGCCCGGCCACGGTGATCCGACCGCCGCTGACCTGCTGGAGCCCGGTCACCGCACGCAACAGCACCGTACGGGCCAGGGCCGACACGCCGGTCAGCACGACGTGCTCCCCGGCACGTACGTCAAGGTGCAGCCCCCGGACCTCGGTCGCACCCGCTCGCCATCGGACGTCACGCAGTCGCACGTCCAGTGCGACCGGATCGTCCGAGGGCCAGCAGAGCCGCTGCTGAGCGCCGTGTGATCGCCATCTGCTCTGTCCCACGTCCCAGTAGTCGTACGACCGCCCTGCCGAGTTCCCGGCCGCCCCACGACAGTCCTGGGAACCTACGGCCACCGGCCACCGACTACTCCTGTGTGACCTGGAACACGAAATGCATCGCCGTTTCCCTCAGAAGAGTTGCCGGTCCGGTTCTGGCTCCCCTCGGTGCGTGCGGCGGAGCACTGGCTCTGCTGGTCGCCTACACGGGCAGCGGAGCGGCAGGGGATCCGCCTGCGAGGATCACCGTGGTGGACGCGCGGCTCGTCGCCCCGGCCGGGACCGCCTCCGCCGTCGCCTACTTCGAGATCCGGAACACCGGTGCCGTCGGCGACACGCTGCTCTACGCCGACTCCCCGGAGGCGGGCATCAGCATGATCCGTACAACCGGCCCGGGACGGAACGACCGGGTGCGGTCCGTCCCGGTCCCGGCCGGCGGCCGCGTGCGGATGGCTCCGGGAGGTATCGGCGTCGTCATCCTGGATCCCCCGGCCCTGGCCCCCGGGGCGACGGTCGATTACAACCTCTGGTTCCGGTACACGGGCAAGGTCGCCGTGCGGACACCAGTGGTCGCCGGCGCGAAGTGAAGTGCCCGTCCGCGGCGGGCGCCGGCGCCACCTCCCAGGTTCGTCCGGAGGTGACGCCGACGTCACTGCCCTCAGGCCGCCGTGGCGGGCGCGCGGCGGGCGGGCTGCTCCACACCCGCGTCCTGGCCGGGGCCGTCGGCCTCGACCAGCAGCCCCACGAGCGTCATCCGGGCGCGGGCCACGCGGGAACGGACCGTGCCCAGCGGGCAGCCGACGATCCGGGCCGCCTCTTCGTAGGACAACCCCACCACCTGGGTCAGAACGAAGGCCTCACGACGTTCGCCGGGGAGCGTCTCCAACAGGTCGAGGAGCGCGATGCCGTCGTCGAAGCCCGGCAGACCGCGCGGCTGGGCGCACTCCACAGCCGTCTGCCAGTCATGTGTGTCCGCCGTCCGGGGCCGGACGGCGGCGCGGCGAAAACTGTCGACGACCGCGCAGCGGGCGATGGACAGCAGCCAGGTACGGGCCGAGGCGCGCCCCTCGAAGCGATGCAGGCTGCCGAGGGCGCGCACGAACGTGTCCTGGGTCAGGTCGTCGACGGTCTGGGGATCCGCGCCCAGGTGGGCGACGTAGCGCAGCACGTCCGAGTGCAGGGCGCGCACGAACCGTTCGGCGGCGTCCGGGTCACCGCTTCGGGCGGCCAGCGCCCAGGCGGTCGCCGACGCGTCCGCCGAGGCCTTGCGCGTTCGCGGAGCAGGCAGCACAGAAGTGATCACGAGGTGTCCTTCTCAGGTCATCCGGGGCCGGCCCAGGGTGAGGCCATGGCTCTCCGGCGAATGGCGTGCGGCCGTACGGGTGGTACGGCGGTGCCCGGGGCTCGCGCAGGCTCGTGTTCGCGCAGGTTCCTCAGGAACCGTTTGCGACACGGCCGATGAACTCTTCTGAGGAAGGCTCAGGCGGCTTGCTGAGAAAGAAGAGGGGAAGCCCCGGTGGTTCCGGCTGTCTCAGGCGACAGCAGCACCCACGGGAGGCCCCCGGGAGGTGATCGCGTAACAGAGAAGGAGTCGTGCCAGGGTCCGGCGACCGGAGTCGCGGCGCCGACGCACCGGCGTACGGCTTGGCGGCACGGGCAGGTCGAGCAGCATCCGCAGTGGTGCCACCAGGCGGGCGGCGACGGCCCGCAGGATGCGGAAGACCGCGCGCTCGCCGTACGCGAGCCACAGGCCGCACAGGACCGCGGCCAACAGGTGGGCGGCGAACATGCCGAATGCGCCGCCGCCTCCCATGCTGTGCATGCCGTGACTGCCGTGCCCCGTGGCCGCCATGTCCATCGCGTCCACGTGCACGGAGCCCATGTCCATGGACCCCATGCGCATGGAGCCCATGTCGGACGCCATGTCCGGTGAACCCGCGTTCGGACCGGAAGCGTGCGACTGGGCCAGGGAGAAGGTCTCGTGGAGCACCGCTTGGACCGCGACCACCACAGTGACGATCAGTGCGCGTCCGCGCTCACGGCCGGCGAGGCACCATCCGGCTGTACCCGTCCCGGCAGCAGCAGCCGCCATGGCCCACCAGGGCACCGGGGCACCGGACATCATCACGTGGCCCAGGGCGGCAAGCAGCACGCAGACGGCGGCGAACACTCCCGCCCGCAGCGTGCGGCACCACCCTCTGACAGTCATGACGCGCCTATCTTCGCACCCGTGGTCCGGTCGTCGTCAGGGGGTACGTACGGACTCCTGCCCCCGGACTCAACCAGAGAAGGGTGACACACAACACACCGGCAGGGCGGGAACTCCACGGGCATCGGCAGCGACTTCTGTAACGCGACGGCTCCACGGCGGATGCCGCTAGAACGTCACCGTCCCGGGCCGGACCACGACGGCGGGCAACGTCACCTGCCCGCTGCGGCCGAACTTCAGTGTGAAGGACACGAGGTCGCCGGCCCGCCACTCGCCGGCCGGGGCCGCCACCGTCAGGTCCACCCCATAGGGCGACATGGTGAGGCTCTCACCCGCCGGTATCTCGATCGACCCGACCGGGGCCCGGTAGGCCGTCGCGCCGCTCCCCATGCGATGACGAGCCAGACCGACTCCGCCGGGAGCGCGGGGTGAGGTCACGCCCACCAGACGGTCGGCCGAACCGCCCTCGTTGGTGATGCGGAAGAACGCCGCCGTCTCGGAGGAACCGTCGCCCGGAAGGAGGACGCGTCCCTCGGTGACGCGTATGCGGGCCGGACTGCCCGCGTTGCCCGCGCCGACCCAGGTGGTCAGGCCCGCCAGGGCCAGGCTGGACGCAGCGACGGGCACGAGGACGGCAAGGAGGGTGTCCGTCAGTCGTCGGCGGTGGGTGAGCCGGGCCGACAGACGGGTGAGTATGTCGTTCACCGGTGGCCCGCCCTCTCTTGCCGTCGCCCGCGCGCCGGGGTGGGAGAAGGCTGCCAGGCGCGCAGGCGCAGGCTGTTGCCCACCACCAGCACCGAGCTGGCCGACATGGCGGCCGCGGCCACCATGGGGTTGAGCAGACCGACCATGGCGAGCGGCACGGTGACGACGTTGTAGCCGAAGGCCCACACCAGGTTGGCCCGGATCGTGGCGAGCGTGCGCCGGGCGAGCCGGACGGCGTCCCCGAGAGCCTCGATGTCGCCACGCACCAGCGTCAGGTCGGCCGCCCCGATGGCCACGTCCGTACCGCTGCCCATCGCGATGCCCAGATCGGCTCCGGCGAGCGCGGCGGCGTCGTTCACGCCGTCGCCGACGACCGCGATCCGGCCGCCCTCCTCCTGCAGCCTCCGCACCAGCGCCGCCTTGTCCTCGGGGGTGCAGCGGGCGTGCACCTCGTCGATGCCCAGCGCGTCGGCCACGGCCCTGGCGGGTGCCTCGCGATCGCCGGTGGCGAGGACCGGGCGGATTCCCAGCCTGCGCAGCCGGTCCACGGCACGGTAACTGCCGGGCCTGACGACGTCGCCGATCGCGATCAACGCCTCGGGCATCCCGTCCACACGCACGACGACCGGTGTGTGCGCGGCGGACTCCGCCGCCGCCAGGGCCTCCGCCAGAGCGGTCGGCAACTCGCCGTCCGGCACCAGTACTTCCACCGCGCGGTCGTCCACGCGGCCGCGAACCCCCTGCCCCGGAGTGGCCGCGAAGTCCCTCACGGCCGGCAGCGGTTCCTCGCTCCCCGTCCGTCGCGCGTACGAGGTGATCGCCCGCCCCAGAGGATGCTCCGAGCCCTGCTCCACCGCACCGGCCAGGCGGAGGACGGCCTCCTGGCCGAGTCCGCCGGGCGCGGCGGTCACCCGTGCGACGGTCATGTGCCCGGAGGTCAGAGTGCCTGTCTTGTCCAGGACGACCGTGTCGACGTGCTGAAGCGCCTCCAGCGTCTGCGGGCCGCTGACCAGTACGCCCAGCTGGGCCCCGCGGCCGGTGGCGGCCATCAGGGCGGTCGGCGTGGCCAGGCCGAGCGCGCAGGGGCAGGCCACGACGAGCACGGCCACGCATGCGGTGATCGCCGCCTGCGGGTCGGCTCCGGCGCCGAGCCAGAAGCCCAGCACGGTGACGGCGACGGCCAGTACGACGGGCACGAACACCCCGGCCACCGCGTCGGCCAGCCGCTGTGCCCGCGCCTTGCCCGCCTGGGCCTCTGTCACCAGCCGGGTGATCCGGGCCAGCTGTGTGTCGGCACCGATCGCGGTGGCACGGACGAGCAGCAGACCGCCGGCGTTGACGGCCCCGCCGACCAGCGCCGAGCCGGGCCCCACCTCCACGGGTTCAGTCTCCCCGGTGACGAGGGACAGGTCCACGGCGGAACTGCCCTCCACCACCCGGCCGTCGGTGGCGACCCGCTCTCCGGGACGCACCACGAAGACCTGCCCCACCCTCAGCTGCTCGATCGGGACGGAACGCTCGCCGTGCTCGTCGCGCACGGACACCTCTTTGGCCGCGAGCCCTGCCAGCGACCGCAGGGCGGCTCCGGTCCCCCGCCTGGCCCGCGCTTCCAGGAACCGACCGGTCAGCACGAACAGCGGGACGCCGACCGCGGCTTCCAGGTACACGTGGGCGGCACCGTCCGACGCGGACGGCAGCAGGCTGAACGGCATCCGCATGCCGGGATCACCGGCTCCGCCGAGGAACAGGGCGTACGCCGACCACGAGAAGGACGCCACCACGCCGAGCGAGACGAGGGTGTCCATGGTGGCCGTGGAGTGGCGCAGCCCCCGTACCGCCCGCACGTGGAACGGCCAGGCGCTCCACACCGCGACCGGGGCCGCCAGCACGAAGCACAGCCACTGCCAGTTGCGGAACTGCAGGGACGGCGCCATCGACAGCACCAGGACGGGGACGGCGAGCAGCGCCGTGACGAGCAGGCGCTCGCGTTCCTGCCGGGCGGCGGCCCCGGCCCCGTCTTCGTCACCGGCTGTCCCGTCGTGTCCCTCCGGCGCGGGAGGCTCGGGGAGCGATGCCTCGTAGCCCGCCTGTTCGACGGCCGTGACGAGGTCCTCCGGCGGGATGCCCGCCGGATGACTGACCCGGGCGAGTCCGGTGGCCAGATTGACGGTCGCCGTGACCCCCTCGAGCTTGCCGAGCTTCTTCTCCACCCGCCGCACGCAGGCGGCGCACGTCATCCCGCCGACCGTCAGGTCCGTGACCACGAGCGGCGACGCCGGTTCGGCACCCATCACTCACCGCCCCCGTGCATCCCGGGCATGTCCCCCGTGCCGGCGCCGCCTCCGCCGTCACCCCCGTCGCCGCCGGTCCCGGCCCCGGTGCCGTGTATGCCAGGGGCCACCGGGCCGGCGGCCGATCCCACGGCGTAGGACACCGTGAAGACCAGCGCCAACAGCAGCAGGAAGCCGCAGAGTGCGGGCGGCGGCATCAGCTTGCGGGGAACCACGTCCGTGGTGCGGGACGAGTGTCGGGACTCGGCCATGCTCGGCCTTCCTGGTCGCGTCGAGCCGTCGTACGGCGGAGAGCTGTTGCAGCCGTACCGCTGTAGGAGTCGGACGGATCACCAGCCGAGTTCCGACATCGAATTATGACGTGCGCCACATGGAGGACACGTGTGCGCTACGCGTCCCCGCCCATGCCGGACCTGGTGCGCACGACCGCGAACGCGGCGGCGGCCAGTCCCAGTACGCCCACGACCAGGCCGGCGACGCCGAGACTCCGCGCGGTCGAGTCGTCGGCCGACTTCGATCCGGAGCTCGCGGCGCTCTTCGGACGCGCGGACGAGGACGCCGACGTGGCATCGCCCGCCGCCGCACCCTTGGCGGTGAGTTTGAGGACCGGCGCCGGGTTCTCCGGCTCGTCGTCGCCCTGCTGTGCCTCCTCGATCCAGCGCACCGTCTTGCCGTCGGAGTAGGACTGCAGGGTCTTGAAGGTCAGCTGGTCGGTGTCGTCGGGCAGCTGGCCGAAGGCGACATTGAAGTCCTCGTAGTGACCGGGGTCGATCTTGCCGCCGGTCCAGGTGACCTCCGAAACGGCGTCGGTGATGGTGCCGTCGTCGGTCTTGACCGGTGTCTTGAGCTTGGTGTTCGTGACCTTCGCGGTCCAGCCGTCCTGCGGGGAGACGAGCACGCCGAGGACGGGGTGGTCGGTGGGGAGGAAGACCTGCACCTTGGTGGTGCTCGCGCCGTCCTCCTCGTTCGGCACGCGGAAGGTCAGGACACCGTCCGTGGCTCCCTTGGCGTAGCTCTCCGGGTGGACGGTGACATGCGCGGACGCGACGCCCGCGGCGGCGAGGAGCCCGGCGGCGGTCAGAGCCGTGACGGTGCCGGCGCGGCGCACAGTGGTGCGGTTCGGGGACATGAGTGGATCGATCTCCGTACTGAAAGGCGGGTGTGTCGGGAACGGGTCGTGTACGCCGTCCCCGCAGGCGGCCCCCGCCGGTGAACGGCGTACCGCAGCCGCACCCCCCTCAGTGACCGGGACTCCGCGCCGAGCCCCCTGGCGTTCTCGGGTGTGCACGCAATGCGTCGCGCCCCTCCGACCACCTGCCACCATGCGGCAAGCCCGGGCAGGAACGAGATCGCCCGCCGCAGCAGCGACCACAGTGCGGCCTCCCCCCGCCGCAGCCACCACGTCAGCACGAGGGCGGCTCCGACATGCGCGGCGGTCGCGTGAGGCGTCACCGCCTGCGCATGACCGTGGGTCATCCGCATCCCGTCCATGACCATCGCGGCGTGATGGGGCCCGGTGGCGTGGAACAGGAGGTGCAGACCGCCCTGGGCGACGAGGGTCACGCCGCCGATGCCCGCCAGCGACCGCTCACGGCCGCCCAGCAGACACGCGCCCAGGAACACCGGTACGAACCCGGCAACCTGGGTCCACACCGACGGGGCAGCGCCCGTGGCCAGGGCATGGCCACCGGCGGCGAGCAGCACGCACAGCACGGCGAACACCGCCGCGCGCACGCTCCGCACTGCCAGGGACACACTCACGGCGGTAGATGCTGCCATGTGTCCCGGGCATCCCTCCCCTAGCCTGGGCATGCGTACCTCCGCCCGCGACTCACCCGGCCCTGTCTGCTCCCTCTCTACGAGTCGGAGACGGAGACCGTTCAGTTCCCGCATCCCTGCGCAGAGGACCGGTCGCAGAAGACCGGTTGTGGAAGACCGGTTGTGGAAGACCGGTTGTGGAAGACCGGTCGTGGAAGTGCCGGCACCGTTCGGGCACTCGCCATTTCGGGTCGCCGTCACGAGAGGCCGGTGCACCCATTGCGCCCGAATATCCGAATACGGAGACAGGGGACGGGTGGAGACCAGTTTCTGCGCCCCGGGGACACAGACGCTGCGGCAACGACGGCCGGCACCCGAAGTCGAACCCGGTACTGCCGCCTGATCGGCACGACCGGTCCGACACCAGCACCCGCCGGGGCCGCCGGACCGCACGGTCCCGCTCCCGCCCGTGACGAACTCGCCGGAGCGCGTCCTCCAACGACCCTGTCGGCAGCCGCTGAAACCCCGCACGTCGAATGGCATTCGGTGCCCGACCGGGCTGCCCGGACGCGGTCCGCGTGGGGCAGAACTCGCCGTCCGCATCTCAGGTGCACCTGTCGGCGCCTCACCTGCCCGGCCCCGAGCACACTGATCCCAGCAGGCCGGGAGGCCAAGCGTGCCTCGCCTACCGTGACCGCGGGAAACACGTCGTCACCGGCACGGCCCTGACGTAATCCTGGCCCTCGTAGTAGCCCTTCCACACCGGGACGCGGGTCTTGCGGGTGCGCCGGGCAGGCGTACCGCCGGGGACGACGAGGATCGCCGCAGCCGGATGGCGGGTGCCGGGGCTGATGGTCAGAGGCCGAAGGCTCCCCCCTCGATGAGGATGAGCAGGCCGATGGCGATCAGGACCACGGGCAGGAGGACGTGGCCCCAGCGGCTGAGGGCCTTGGCGATGACAGGCCGGGTGGCGAAGTGCTTCCCGGCGAAGCACCAGACGGCGACCAGGAGCAGGAAGACGATCGCGTAGAGCTCATGCCGCCGATGCCGGCGGTGGCGAACACGGGGACGTAGACACCGATGTTGTCGCCGTCGTTGGCGAACGTGACGCCGGCGACCTCCAGCGGGTTCGGCCCTCCGTTCTTGGCCTCGCCCTCGTCGTCTTCACCGTCCTGGTGGTTCTTCCATACTCGCCGTCCTGCCTTGATGCCCAGGGCGAGCGGCAGGAGACCGAGGTAGGGGATTGCGGACTCGGGCAGGAAGGTCGCGCCGAATGCGGCGGCGACGGCGACGGCGAGGATCGCGGTGAAGCCGAGATACTGGCCGATCACGATCTTGCGGGTGGACCCACGCTGCCCTGCGCCCTGAGCGAAGAACAGCGACAGGATCAGGATGTCGTCGATATTGGTGACGGCGAACAGTCCCGCTGCCTGTCCAATGACGCCCAGGCTCACTGGGATTCTCCGCTTCGGTGAAGGATTGCTGGAAACGGCCGAGTGCAGAGGGGGCGGTTTGCCCTGCTGAGCGGCAGTGCAGCACTCGCGTACAGGGCAGCAGCCGCAGGCGTTCGGTTCGGTGCGGTACGCCGCAGCCCCTCAGTAAAGGCTTGGTGTGAGCCTGGTATGACGACGGCGTCTCCACCAGGTACGCAACCGGCTCGGGGAACACGCAGCGTAGGGTGCCTCGGCGGGCCGGATGTCCGGTATGCCGTGGAGGGAGATCACGATGGGAAGTCTGCCGGAGCTCACCACGGGACGGCTGTTCTCCTCATGGCAATGGGATCTGCCAGCACTGCTGCTCGTCACCCTTCTGGGCACCCTGTACGGCTGGGGCGTGCTGCGGCTGAGGCGCCGGGGCGAGCACTGGCCAATGGCCCGTTGCGCCGCCTTCGCGTTGCTGGGTCTGGGCACACTCGCCGTGGCCACGATGTCCGCGCTGGCGGTCTACGACCACGTGTTGTTCTGGCCGGCAGCGGTCCAGAACATTCTGCTCGACCTGGTCGCGCCGTTGGGCCTGGCGCTCGGCGATCCGCTGGGCCTGGCCCTGCTGGCCCTGCCCGAGCGCGGCGCCGGGCGCGTTCAGAGCGTGGTGAACGCGCGTCTGATGCGCCTGCTCACCTTCCCGCTGGTCAGCACGGCCTTGGTGCTGGTGACCGAGCTGACGGTGTATTTCACGCCGTACTTCGAGACCGCTCTCCGCGTCGGCTGGCTGCACGAGCTGATGTACCTGCACCTGTTGCTGGCCGGCTGTCTGTTCGTCGTCCCGGTGCTCACCCGGGAGGACGCCCTGCCCGCCTGGTGCACGCATCCGGTGCGGGCGGCGCTGGTGTTCCTCGACGGGGTCATCGACGCCGTGCCCGGCATCGTCGTCATGACCCATGGCACGCTGATCGCCGGGTCCTGGTATCTGCATCACGCGCCGTCCTGGTCACCGGATGTTCAGCGCGACCAGCAGCTCGGCGGGGGCGCGATGATCAGCATCGCGGAGCTCGTGGCGCTGCCCTTCCTGCTGGCGATTCTCGCGCAATGGGCGCGCACCGAGCGTGCCGAGAGTCTCGGTCTGGACCGCCGTCTGGAAGCGGAACTGGTTCCGGCGGCACCCACGGCGGGAGGTGGCGGGGAGGAGGCGGACCGCGTGCGTCCGTGGTGGGAGACGGAGAACAGCACGGTCGCCCAGCGCATCAGGCAGCAGCGCTGAGAGAGGCGGGCCGCTCTTACCGAAGGTGACCGGCACGGTGCGTGGCAGTAACCGCAGCGGGCGTATGCCGCCCCGGCGAAGTACTGCTCGCCCGGGACGTACTCGACCACCAGCTCGTCGACGTCGACGGCGTGCAGGTCACCCGCGCCGCCGACCTCTACCTGGCCCCGCTCTCGGACCGGGTCGTGCTGGTCGGGGTGGACGTCTCTCTGCCGACCCTGTTTCGGAGGCTCGGCCCCCGCCGCTGGCAGGTCCGCCCGACTCCGGAGCGGGTGCTGGACTGGCAATCCGTCGCCCCGTTCGCCGAGCACGCCACCGACGGACCCGCCCAGGTCCAGCTGCGTGCCTCCCGGCACGGGCTGCACCAGCTGCGTCCGGCCGACTTGGCCGACCTGCTCGAAGACCTCGGCAGAGCAGAGCGTCAGCAGCTGCTGCACATGCTGGAGCCGGCCACCGCGGCGGACGCGCTGGAGGAGATGGAGCCGGCCGAGCTGGAGAACCTGCTGCGCGAGGCCGAACCGGAGCATGCGGCCCGGCTGGTGGAGGAGATGGAGTCGGACGAGGCCGTGGACGCGCTGCGCGACCTGCACGAGGACGAGCGCGAGCGGCTGCTGGAGGGCATGCCCGCCGACCGGGCCTCGCACCTGCGCCGACTGCTGACCTACCCGGAGGGAACCGCCGGCGGTGCGATGACCACGCTGCTGGTGACCGCCCGCCGTGAGCAGAACGTCGCAGAGGTACGGGCCGTGCTGGCCGCGCAGGCCGAGCACCGTACCGAGATCGATGCCATCGCCGTTCTGGACGACGACGGCCGCCTCGTCACCGACATCGCCCTGTTCGACCTGGCGGTGGCCGAGGACAGCACCAAGGTTGCCGACCTGACCGGCTGGCTGGCCCAGTTCGGGCCGCCGGTAACCGTTCCTCCCGGCACCCGCCTGTCCGAGGCGGCCGAGCAGCTGGTGGCCGCCCGCGTCTCCTCGCTCCTCGTCGTCGACGACTCCGGCCGCCCGTTGGGCCGCATCCTCGCCGACGACGTCCTGGACACCTTGCTGCCCGAACGCGGGCGCCTGCACTTCCGGAGGTTCCTGCAGTGACCGCCCGCGACCTCGACACCACGGTGGCGACTCCGGAAGCTCCCGCCGCCGGGACGGTCCCCGCCCGTCGCACCGGCTGGCGCCGCATCACCATGGTCGCGGCGATCGCAGGCCCGGGCCGGGTCGCCGCGAACGCCGGCAACGACGCCGCAGGTATCGCCACCTACGCCTCCGCCGGGTCCCAATTCGCCTACGGCACGCTGTTCTTCATGGTGCTGGTCACCATCGCCCTGGTCATGGTCCAGGAAATGGCCGTACGCCTCGGCGCGCACACCGGCAAGGGCCTTGGTGCCCTGATCCGCGAGCAGTTCAGTCTCCGCCTGACCGCGCTGGCGGTGTTCTGCCTGCTGCTGGCCAACACCGGTCTGGTCGTGAGCGAGTTCGCCGGCATCGGCGCCGCCTTCGAGCTCCTCGGGGTGCCCAAATGGGCGGTGATCCCGCCGGCCGCGATTCTGCTGTGGTCGCTGGTCCTGTTCGGCTCCTACCGGTGGGCCGAACGCATCTTCCTGATCATGTCGCTGGCGTTCTTCGCCTACCCGATCGCGATGATCCTCGGCCATCCGCACTGGGGGGAAGTCGGCAAGCACCTGGTGGTGCCGCACGTGGAGCCGAGCAAGGACTTCGTCCTGCTCGCGGTCGCCCTGATCGGTACGACCGTCAGCCCCTACATGCAGTTCTACGCCGCGGCCGGTGTCGTGGACCGGGGCGCCAAGCCCGAGGACTACCGGCTGATCAAGCTGGACGCCATGCTCGGCGCGGTGTTCGCCTGCATCATCAGCCTGACGATCATCATCGCCACCGCCGCTGCGATCGGCGGCACCGGTCCGCTGGCCTCCGCCGCCCAGGCCGCCGAAGCCCTCAAGCCGGTGGCCGGGCAGAACGCCGAACTCCTCTTCGCCCTGGGCCTGATCGGCGCCTCCGCCCTCGCAGGCGCGGTCGTCCCGCTCTCGGCCAGCTATGCCATAGGAGAAGCCGCCGGCGTCGAACGCTCTGTCTCCCGCAGCTTCCGGGACGCACCCTTGTTCCTGGGCCTGTTCACGGCGCAGATCGTCCTCGGCGCGGTGGTCGCCATGACCCCGGTCGACGTCATCCAGCTGCTCATCGGCACCCAGGTCCTGCAGGGCCTGATCAGCCCGATCGTGCTGGTCTACCTGCTGGTGCTCACCAACCGACGTTCCCTGCTCGGTGCGGCGGCCAACGGTCCCCGCTACCGGATCGGCGCCACCATCGTCGTCGTCGGCGTCGCGGGCATGTCCACCATCCTGCTCGTCCAGACGGTCCTCGGCTGGTTGGGACTCGGCTGACCGACCTCCCCGATACCTGAGGAGGAGCTTCCACCATGAAGCAGTACGGGCCGTATCCGGTGGCCACCGCCCTCCTCGCCCGGATTGCCTCCCTCACCTTGTTCATCCGCCGTCGATCCCCAGCCCGTCCGTCGACACCAGGCAGACCTCCATTCGGGTGCGGCCATCCGCGCCCGGTGGTCGGCGAAACACACCACCTCGTCACTCACCCGAAGGGAGCAACCACGGACCGATGTCCCCTTGCCCCCATTGGGCCGTGCCCCATTCGGAGTTGCGTCCACACGGGGGACATGAGGCTGTGGGAGTCGTGTCCTGCCGGATCTCACCCTCAGGAGGAGATATGGGCACGAGGAACAACGGCCAGCCGGCCGACAAGCTGAGCGTCGTTTTCACCGTCCGAGTGATCGAGGGCGGCGAGCAGGGCTTCCTGGATCTGTACGACCAGCTCCGGAAGTCAGTCGCCCGGACCCCCGGCCACATCGTCGAGAGGCTGGGAGCACCCGTGGACGACTCCCGGCAGTGGGTCATCACCAGCGAGTGGCAGACGGCCGAGCACTTCTTCGCCTGGCAGCAGAGCGCGGAGCACCGCGCACTGGTGGCTCCGCTGCGCCAGTGGGTCGACTCGACGCAGTCGCTGCGGTTCCGAGTCGTCAAGGAGACCAAGGGGGTGACGTCATGACGCGCACCGCCAACGGCCCCGTCGCCGTACTCGGGCTCGGCACGATGGGCACCGGCCTGGCCACCCGCCTCCTCGACCGGGGAATACAGGTCCGGGTCTGGAACCGTACCCCGGGGCGGGCCGAACCGCTTGCCGAGGCAGGCGCCTTCGTCGCCCCACACCCCGCCGACGCCGTCGAGGGCACGAGCGCCGCCATCTGCGTCGTCGCCGACGGCGAAGCCCTCGGCTCCGTGCTGCACGGACCCGACGGCGTGCTGGCCAAGGGCGCCTACCCCGGCGTCCTGATCTGCGCCAGCACCGTCTCCCCCGAGGAGGTCCTCCAGATCGCCGGGGACATCCCCTCGGTCGTGGACGTCGGCATGCTCGGCAACCGCGACCATGCCCGTGACGGCGAGCTGCGGCTCTTCGTCGGCGGCGAGGAGCAGTCGTTCGACGCCTGCCGCCCGCTGCTGGAGATGCTGGGCAAGGAGGTCGTCCATCTGGGCGCACTCGGTTCCGGCATGCGGATGAAGCTGTGCCTCAACCTGCTGATGGGCGTGGAGGTGCAGGCCCTGGCCGAGGTCACCGAATTGGCGGCCGCCTGCGGACTCGACCGGCAGCTGGTCCTCAAGACCGTCGCGGGCAGCGGTTTCGCCTCTCCGGTCATGGCGTTCAAGTCCAGGCGCCTGGGTTCCGGCCGCTTCGAGGAGCCGGACTTCCGGCTGCGGCTGATGGCGAAAGACCTCATGCTCGCTACCAAGCAGGCGGCGACAGTGGGCCTGAGTCTGCCGCTGGCGACCGCCGCGGCAGAGACCCACGTCCGTGCCACCGAGCAGGGACTGGGCGATCAGGACTGTGCCGCAGTCACCCGCGCACTCACACCGAAACCGGGTAGCGACACGTGATCATCGACATCCACGGGCATCTCTCCCCGCCGGAGGCGGCCAAACGCTTCCCCATGCCCCCGAGCCTGACCGACGTCGACGGCATGCTTGCCGCCCGCGCCGAGGCCGGCATCGACCTCACCATCATCGGCAGCCCCGTCGGCGCCGGAGCGATGGCGCGAGTACCGGGCGTGGACAACTACGCGCAACCACGAGACCGGCTGCGCAGTTTCCACGCCTGGATGTCGGGGCTGATCGCCAGGTTCCCGGACCGGTTGCGCGGCTATGTGTACGCCAACCCGTTCGGGGACGACGATCACCTCGAAGGGGTGCGGGAGACCTTGGAGGATCCGGCCTTCGTCGGCCTGATCACCACGTCCAGCGTGCACGGGGAGCTGCTCGGCTCCCCGCGCGCCGACCCCTTCTTCGCGCTGGCGGCGGAGGCGGGGGCGCCGGTCCTCGTGCACGCCCCGGCCGAACCGGTCGGCACGGAACGGGTCGACGAGATCGGCTTCGTCGAGCAGATCGGCCGGTTCGACGACGTCACCATGGGCATGGCCATGATCGCCTTCGCGGGGTGGCTGGACAAGTACCCGGATCTACGGCTGATCGGCGCGACCGGCGGCGGCGCGATGGCGCTGCTGCCGGCGCCCGCAGACGACCCGGCTCCGGGCCGGAGGCCCGTATCCGCCCCGTCCCAGGA